>JBBQXH010000055.1:0-10529 GCA_038209835.1 Gaiellales bacterium
CGTTCATCTGAGTCCCTCGCGTTCTGCGTGAGTTGAGACGGGGTCAGGTCTTGCATTCGCACTTTTGCGTGAATGCAAGACCTGACCCCGGATATGGGACGCCACTACGAGGTCGTTCCCTCCAGGACCTGGAGCGTCTTCAGATCGGAGTAGAAGTCCAAAGCGTAGTCGCCGCCCTCCCGGCCGATGCCGGAGATGCCGACGCCGCCAAACGGCGCGGTGAGGTCGCGGACGAGGAAGGTGTTAACCCACAGCGTGCCGCTTCGAACCGCGCGGCCGACCCGCTCCGCGCGCCCGGCTGAGCCCGTGTAGATCATCCCGGCGAGACCGTATTCGGTCGAGTTCGCGAGGGCGATCGCCTCGTCCTCGTCCGCGAACGTCTGGAACGTCAACACCGGGCCGAAGACTTCGCGCTGCACGATCTCGGAGTCGTTCGAGCGCGGCTCGACGAGGGTCGGCTCGTACCAGAGCCCGCCGATCTCTGCAGGCTTGCCGCCTCGGACGATGCGGTCACCTGCCCCGCGCGCCCGTTCGACGAACGCCGCTACGCGGGCGAAATGCTCAGGGTGAATGAGGGGCGACACCGTTGTCGCGTCGGCGCGCGGGTCGCCGAGCACGTGCTCGTCCGTGTACCCCTGGAAGCGCTCGAGGAACTCAGCGGCGATCGACTGCTCGACGAGGAGGCGCGTCCCGGCGAGGCAGACCTGGCCCGCGTCGTCGTACTGGCCAGCCGCCTTCTTCGCCGCGGCGTCCAGATCGCAGTCGGCGAACACGATCAGCGGGCTCTTGCCGCCGAGCTCTGCGGTGAAGGGCACGAGGTTCTGGGCCGCGGAGACGCCAATCAGCCGCCCCGTGTCCGGCGAGCCCGTGAACGAAATCCGTCGAATCAGGGGGTGGGAGACGAGGGCGGCTCCGGCTTGTTCACCGATCCCCTGGACGATGTTGAAGACGCCCGGCGGGAACTCCGCGTCGGCAACGAGGTCTGCGAGGAGCGAGCAGGCGAGCGGCGACCACTCCGCGGGCTTGAGCACGACGGTGCAACCCGCGGCGAGCCCGGGCGCGGTCTTCCAGGTGGAGAGCATGAACGGCGCGTTCCAGGGCGTGATCACCGCCGCGGGACCCGAGGGCATGCGGATCACGCGGTTCCACGTCCCGTTTGAGCGCCAGTCGCGCTCTTCGTAGGTCTGCGCCAGATCGGCGTACGCCCGGTAGTTCCGGGCGCCGCGAGAGATCACGCGTGCCCGAAGCGAGCGCAGGAGCATCGCCATGTCCTCACACTCGACCGCGGCGAGCCGGTCGACGTTCGCATCGATCAGGTCGGCGAGCCGGTGGAGGAACGGGGCACGGCCGGCGGGACCGAGTGCCGCCCAGGCGGGGAACGAGTCATGCGCCGCCCTGACAGCTCGGTCGATGTCGTCGGCGCTGGCGCGCGAGACCTCGGCGAGGACACGCTGATCGATCGGGGACAGGTCGTCGAAACGCTCGGAGCTCGTCACACGCTCGCCGCCGATGAAATGGTCGGTCGAGACGGCGATGCCCGCGACCTCGACGCGATTCCCGGTCACCGTCGCCACCGGATCAGAGCTCCTTCTCGAGCCCGAGGTCGTCGACCGAGTACGCGAACGAGAACCGGAAGCCCTTGCCCATCCGAACCGGCGCGAGCCGGTCGTGTTCCTCGTTCGGCGCGCCGAAGACGTCGAGCGTCGCCGTGCCTTCCCAGATCTCCGATGCGGACCGGTCGAACGAGCGGGCGCGCACCAGCTCATGGAATGCTGGATCATCGTGATGCCCTTCGGCCAGGCGCGGGAAGTGGCGGACGTTGACGAGCGGCGGGTCGTTGTGGACTGGGCCCGATTCCGACACGCGCTCGAGCGTGACCGTCCCCTGCGCGAGCCGACGATCGTTGGCCGCGAGCGTTCCACCGAAGACCGCGCCCGGCTTCAGGCCCGGGTCGGCCAGGGCGTCGAGCCCATAGGTGCGGGTCAGCCAGACCGAGCCGAGCTTCTTCGGGAAGCCCTGCATCCAGCCGCGGACGAGCGCGTAGTCCCGATCGACCCAGATGTACGGGCAGGTCGTGACGTGCTCGCCGTCGAGCAGGGCGTTGACGACGAAGAACGCCTCTCTGTACTGGCTCCGGACGGGATCGAGCAGCTCGACCTTCGAGTCGGTGCACGACTGCCACTCGACGAAGAGCGCTGCAGCCCGGCCGGGATCGTCGGCGTACGGCTCGAGGCCGTCGGGAAGTACTGCGGCGACGGCGTCCGGGTCGGCCCAGTACTCGATCACGAGCAGGTCGCCGACGTAGTGCCACGGCGGCGGCGGAACGAGGCTCGCCCGGCCCTCGGGGGAGCGGGGGAGCGAGTAGCCCTTCAGTGCAGCCATCAGTCGTGGAGGAACTGCTCGACGAGGTCGACCGCCTGCTGCTTGTCGGCGATCTTGTACGCGAGCGCGGTCATGCGGTAGGAGTCGGAGAGATAGAAGCGCTCGTAGAGCTCGCCGCGTCCTCCCAGATCCGAGCCGACGTAGTCCCAGGCGAGGCGGAAGAGGCGGATTCGCTGCTCGGCGTCTGCTCCCGCGGCCTGGAAGTACTTCGCGATGTCATCGGCGAGCGGCCCGCGGAGGTCAGCCTCTGACGGCGTGCACATGAAGCCGCCACCGCCGATCAGCTGGAGGAGCTCGTTGACCCTCGGCATCCACTTCGGCATCTCCCCGCGGAGCGCGAGGAACGGACGGTCGTCCGGGTACCAGACGCCGCCGTCGTCGAGCGCCGACCCGGCCTCCGCGGCGACGATCGACGCTCGGGTCAGCTCGGCCATGTTCCAGATCTGCCCGAGCTTCTCCTGGATGTGGTCGAAGCGGACGACTCCGGTCGTGTTCCCCATCATGTGGCCGAGGCCGAACGAGAAGAGCAGCTTCACGTACGCGCGCGTGAAGGCCTGGTGCATGATGTGGCCGCGCCAGCCGGTGTCCGAGATGACCTCCGAGTAGCCGACCGGGTCGCCGCAGAGGAAGAGGCGGTTCTTCGGGATCTCGACGTCGTCGAAGATCGCCACGGCGTCCATCTCGTCGAACCGGGACGAGAGCGGATAGTCGAAGTGGCTCCGTCCCTTGGAGAACGAGTCCCGGCAGACGAACTTCAGGCCCGGTGTGGACATCGGGATCCCGAAGGCCAGCGCATAGGCGCCGTCCTGCGGGCGGATGTCGGAGCCGGGATATACCGTTAGCTCATCGGCGAACGGCGCCAGCGTGGCGAGCATGCGCGCGCCGCGAACGACGATGCCGTTCTCCGTCTCGCCGATCTTGTGCAGCGCCACCTCGCCCGCCGCCTGCTCGGCCTCGGGCTTCGACCGGTCGACCTGGGGATTCATGATCGAGTGGGTCGTCGAGAGGTCGCCGTCGCGCATCAGCTTCTGGTAGGCGATGAGGTTCGCGGCGCCCTCCTCGTTGCCCCTTCGCGCCCAGACGTCGGCGCGGCCCGCGAAGCAGGCGAAGGTGACGTTGAGGTAGTCGGGCGTCCGGCCCATCATTCCGGCCGTGGAGGCGGCGGTCAGCTCGAACGCCTTCCGCCGGCGCTCGAGGTCATCCTTCGAGCGCGGGATCATGTGGGTTACGCTCACGAGTGACCCGTCGTCTGGCGAGGGCATCAGCATCTCGTCGGCGTGCTCGTGCTGGAGGTCGAAGACGCGCGCCATCGAGTGCGCGGCCTGGGCGAGTTCCGGATGCTCGAGCGGATGGGTGATGCGCTCGCCGTTCAGCCAGATCTCGCGCGAGTCTCCGGCGAGCCCGTCCAGGAATTCTTTTCCCGTGCGGGCCCTGACTTTCGGGGTCGTCTCGGTTGTCGCCATGCGATCTCCTTCTACGGGTTTACCATGTGCGGCGAAAGGGGTGTGCCGAGCGCCTCGAGGCTCAGCCGCTCGGATTCGACGGCCTCCGTGTCGAAGCGGAAGTACGAGCGTGGCGGCAGCGGCCCCCACGTGTTCGAGGAGTACCGATCGTCCGGATACACGCGCGGCAAGTGGTCGCGCTGAAGCTGCTCCATGTCGCAGTAGAGCTCGACGAAGCACTCCTCCTCGACGATGCGGACGTAGCTCGCGATGTTCCCCCCGATGCCGTGTCGCGTCGGGCCCCAGCCGAGCCAGCGGCCGTGCCGGGCGAGGTGGTCGAGCATGTCGCGCTGCTTCCCGATGTCCACGGTGTCGAATGCGAAGTGGTGGAAGTGCGCGAATCCCTTGTCGACGAGCGCCATCACGTGGTGATCCGAGTTGATGTGGAACCAGACGCCGGCCTCCCCGAGCCAGTCCGTCAGGCCCATGCCGAGAACCTCGGTGTAGAACGCCGCACCCTCGTGGATCGCCCCGGTCAGGCAGTTGACGTGGCCGAGCCTGCGCGGGCCGCCCAGGTGCACGGTGGTCGAGGGCCTCGCGTGCTGTGGCCAGCGATCGACCTCTGTCTCGGGCGCGCGGTAGGGCATGATCTGAATGCCTCGGCCCTCGTTGTCGGCCAGGAAGAGGCAGCCCTCGCTCTCGTCCCAGTCCACCTCGCTGGACGAGAGGTGCCGGCGGGCGTCGTCGAGCGAGCAGGCGCGTGCGAGCTCGAATCCCGTGTGGTCGTGGCCGGGATCGCCGCCCTCCTGGAGCTCGAGGCAGTAGGGCTCGTCGTTGCACGCGAGAAACGCGCGCCCGTCCTCCCGCCGCCGCTCGATGAGGCCGAACTGGATCGTCCAGCGCTCCGCGGCCTCGTCGAGATCGGCGACGCGAAGGCAGACGTGGTCGAGGCGTCGTAGGTCGATCATGGCCTGAATCCCCCTTCGGCTACGAGACGCTCCGCTTCGTCCTCGGGAATCGCGAGCGCCACGTGCAGCGTGTTCGCGGAGGTCTGCATCTGGTCGCCCGGCCCCGAGAGACCGACGTCCCAGGCGACGACAGTGTTCGTCAGCCGTCCGAGCCCCGTGACCTCCACCTCGACGACATCACCGACCTCCATCGGGCGTGAGTTCGCGGGCGTCCCCGTCAGGACGACGTCCCCGGGCTCGAGCGTGATCAGGCGGCAGAGGTCGGCGAGCTGGTACTCGACCGGCCAGATGATGTCGTCAGAACCACCCTCCTGGACGACCTCGCCGTTGACGTAGGTGCGAAGGACGTAGTCGGAGGGATCCCACTCGGAGGCCGGGACGAGCTCCGGCCCGAGCGGAAGGAAGCCATCCTGGCCCTTCACCCGTAGCATCGAGCCGCGGTCGGCGTGGCGGAAGTCGTGGAGGCCGACGTCGTTCGCGCAGGTGAAGCCGGTGACGTAGTCGAGTGTCTTCTCCATTGGAACGCCCTTCATCCGTCGGCCGATCACCACCGCAACCTCCCCCTCGTAGTTCAGGAAGCGTGAGCCGTCTGGCTTCGGGATCGCCCCACGGTGGCCGTTCAGCGTCGTCGGTGGCTTCATGAAGTACGAGGGCTCGTCCGGAACGCGCGCAACCCGGTATTCGTCGAGGCGGCTCCGGTAGGTCAGATGAACGGCGATGATCTTCGTCGGCTCGGCCGGGGCGAGGTACGTGGCCGATATCTCGTCGACGCGGTCGCCCGAATCGAGCACGATCTCGGCTCCTTCGCGACGGCCCCAGGCCGGGCCGTCCGGGGTTTCGATGCGGACGCGCCCGCTCACCAGCCGATGCCCTCGTCGAGGAAGTCGATGAACGACTTCGGCGCCGGTTTGTCCGGGTCGACGCCGCCGAACTGGCCGCTGTGGAAGACGAGCGGCTCGCCTCTGGCGGACGTGAACTCGACGACGTGGCCGATCACCAGGTCGTGGTCGCCGGCCGTCACCGTGTGGTGGACATCGCAGTAGAGCTCGGCGAGCGCTCCTCTGACCGGATGGAAACCAAATGAGGTGCGGCGGACATGGTGATGCGGAAAGTCACCGCCCCGATGCGCGAAATCGAGCGCCATCTGGCGCTGGCCGCGGTGGAGGATCGAGATCGCAAACCTGCCCGACCCGCGTATGACTTCCAGCGTTCTCGTGTCGTGGGCGAGCGAGACGAGGACGAGGAGCGGCTCGAGCGAGATGGACGTGAAGCTGTTGAGCGTCATGCCGGCGACGCGATCCTCGTGCTGGGAGGTGACCACGCAGACGCCGGTCGGGAACGACCCGACCGCCTCGCGAAAGGCGTGCTTGACGTCGACGTCAGCCACGGCTTGCACCGTCACGGAGCCGAGTACCGCACGGGCATGCGCTTGATCCCGTGGAAGAAGTTCGAGCGGAGACGCTCCGGCGAATCTGTGAGCTCGAGGTAGGGGAGGCGGGGGAGCATCTCCTCGAGCCAGATGCGCAGCTCGAGTCTCGCGAGGTGGGCACCCAGGCAGAAGTGAGGCCCGCCGAGGCCGAAGGCGACGTGGCGATTCGGCTGGCGGCCGACGTCGAAGTGCATTGGCTCGGCGAACTGCGTCTCATCGCGATTCGCCGAGATGTACCAGAGGACGACCTTGTCGTTCTCGCGGATCACCTGGCCTTCGGCCTCGACGTCGCGCGTTGCCGTGCGCCGGAAGTGCAGCACCGGCGTCGCCCAGCGGATGATCTCCTCGACGGCTGCGGGGATCAGGGCGGGATCGTCCGTCAGGCGCCTCACCTGGTCCGGGTTCGTCAGGAGAGCGCTCGTCCCGTGGCTGATCGTGTGTCGCGTGGTCTCGTTGCCGGCGGTGATCAGGAGGAGGAAGAAGAGGTTGAACTCGTGCTCGGTCAGCCGGTCGCCATCGACGTCTGCCTCGATCAGCCGGGTGGTGATGTCGTCTTTCGGTCTCGCCCGCCGTTCGGCCGCCAGCCCGCTCGCGTACTCGAACATCTCGAGCGCAGCGGGGCTCGAGAATGGCAGGTGCGCGTACTCGGAGAGGTCAGCCTGACCGTGGACGTACTCGCCGGCCGTATCAGGGTCGGTGTTCCCGAGCATTGCGTCACCGAGCTCGATGATCTTCTGGCGGTCGGCGACCGGCGATCCCATGATGTCGCAGAGAACCCACATCGGCGTCTCCATCGACACGCTCGCGACGAAATCGAACTCCTCCTGCTCGAACGCCCGGTCGAGGATCTCGCTCACGAGCTCTCGGATGCGATCCTCGTACGCGAGGATGGCACGCGGGGTAAAGGCTTTGTTGACGATCGAGCGAAGGCGGGTGTGGTACGGAGGATCGGCGTCGAGCATCGACATCCGCGACTCGATCTGCTCGGGCGTGAGATCCATCAGGGAGCTGCCGCCTCGAGCGTTCGAGTAGGCGTCGTAGTCCTTCGAGACGGCGACGACGTCCTCGTGGCGCGTGAACGACCAGAAGCCACGCCCCTCGGGCTCCTCTTGCCAGAAGACAGGGGCCTCTCGTCGGAGCAGCGCGAACCACTCGTGTGGCGTCGCGGTCGCCCAGCGGTCGAGGTCGGTCAGGTCGATGTCGGCGAGTGTCGGCTCGGTCGTCGTGGCCATCGTCGCTCCTCTCACTCGTTCAGGCCGCGCCGGGAATCTTCACGTGCACCTCGCCGTCCACGACCTTGACCTCGTAGACCTGGATCGGCTCCGTCGCGGGCCCGCGGAGTGCAGCCCCGGTCCAGATGTCGAACTCGGAACTGTGGCAGTAGCAGAGTACGCGATTGCCCTCCAGGTCGCCGTCCGCGAGCGGGCACTCCTCGTGGCTGCACCACTGGTCGAAGGCCGCGAGCGATCCTTCGGCGGTGCGCGCCAGAGCGACGTCGACCCCGTTCACCGACGCGGCCCGCATCTCGCCCGGGCGCAGGCCGTCGTCGGCGATCCCTGTCTTCAACCAGACGGGCATTTTTGGATACATTACACATCAGAGAATCGTTGTCAAGGACTGGCTCTGCTGCTCGTTGCCCTTCATCGGTGCCAGACCCCAATCGTATTGTGGATAATGTATCCTCACCGATGATGAACGCCGAGCCGTTGCAGATCGAGAGCGTCGTCGATCGCGTCTACGCGGCGCTTCGTTTCCGGATCCTCGTCGGCGAGATCGCGCATGGCACTCGGCTTCGCCAGGAGGCACTCGCGGCCGAGCTCGGCGTCTCTCGGACGCCCCTGCGGGAGGCCCTCAGGCGCCTGACCGCGGAAGGACTCGTCGAGTTCCATCCCAACCGGGGTGCCCAGGTTGCCGAGGTTACGCACGCTGGAGTCCGAGCCGCGTACGAGGCGCGACTCGTGCTCGAGCCTGGCGCAGCGCGTCTGGCGGCCGGTCGCCGGCCTCCCGCCGAGCTCGAACTGATGCGCCATGCGATCAAGGCCGAAAGCGCGAGCAAGACCGACGGCGAGGCGTATGTCGCCAGCCGCGACTTCCACCTCGCGCTCGTCGCTGCATCCGGAAACGCTCATCTCGTGCGTCTGGCCGAGTCGCTCTGGGTGACAGCGATCGGAGAGCCGATCTTCGCGTGGCAGGCGAAGCACGAGCCAGACCGGATCGAGGAGGACGTCGTCGAGCACGAGCGCATCGCGAACGCCGTGGAGCAGGGAGATGCCAACGTGGCCGAGGCGCTGACCAGACACCACATCGCAACGGCGCTCGGCCAGCTCCTCGACGGCTAGGGGCCGCTACCAGGAGGGGCGAGATCGGCTCGGCCGTCGCCATCGGGCTTGACGGCCAACCGTCCTCCGATCACCTCGAGCATGCTCATGTGTGCGAAGGACGGCGCGCCGCCGATCAGATCGTCGATGCGTTCGTGAACGATGCGGTACCGCGAGCGGGACGCATCGAAGCGTACGCGTGCACGCTCGAGCTTCTCGGGGCTGCGCTCCCGGTAGACGTGCTTCGCCCAGAGTGACCGCGGCTTCGCCAGCCGCACGGCGCCGACGATGCCGACGAACGGCACGAAGACGCTCACCATGCCGAGGACGAGCTTTCCCTTCAGGAAGGTGAGGACGGCGACGACGACGTTGAAGGAGACGACGCCGAAGAAGATCGCGGACGGCATTCCCTCGCCTTCGACGCCGAAGGGCGAGCTGCTGACGAGCAGGAGCGTTGCGACGACGACGCCCATCAACATCGCGTCGATCGAGCTCCGACCCTCCTCGCACCAGTAGACGTCGCGAAGGTAGAGCCAGAGCGCGAACTCATCGAGGGTGAGCGCTGCTCCGCCTCCGAAGAACACGGCCAGCACGCTTCGCCACACGAGACCGTCGGGCCAGAACGCGACGGCGAGCAGCCCGGTCACGAGGATCATCAGGATCCCGATCACCATGTGATGTAGGTGGACGCCGCCGACGCTTCCGCTTCCCCAACCGTGGGTCCGCGCAAGGCGCGTGTAGAGCCTCGTACCGGAGAACGTGATCAGGAATGCCAGGAGCCCGAGGAGCAGCGGCCCCCGCTGATCGAACATGAAGCCGAAGGTATAACCCGCCGTCGCGTCGAGCAGCGCCATGCCGGCTCTGTCGACCGGCCGGGGTTTCTGTTACAGCTGAGCGCTCGCTCTAGCCGTTTGCGGTCTTCGGCTCCCAGACGAACCAGCGTGCCGCGATCACGAGGCCGACGACGCCCCACGCGGCGATGATCGCCACGTTCGTGAGTCCGATGCCGAGCGTGCACATCGTCGCCGTTCCGAGAACCAGGTACACGATCATCCCCGTGGTGCTCTGCTTGAAGACCTCGACGCCGAACGCGAACCGGGCGACGAGCGACAGGACGATCACCATGACCACGACGAGGACGAGCGAGCGGATGATCTGCGCGAGGATGAACGTCCATCCGGGAATAGGCGTTCCCCGAACGCGCTTCAGCGTCCCGCTCTCGCGCATCGTCGTCAGGGTGATCGCCAGCGTCGTAAAGGACGCGGACGTGAGCGCGTAGGCAATCATTCCCGCGGTGAAGTACGCGTCGACGGCGATCTTCTGACCGCCCACGGTTGTCGTCGAGTCGCCGCCGAAGACCGATGCGAACAAGACGAGCAGGAAGACGGGGAGCAGCACGGTGAACAGAACCGCGCGCTTGTTGCGGCTCAGCGAGATCAGGCTGTACTTCGCCTGGTTGAACGCAACGGCTACGTCGCTCAAGCGCTCTGCTCCTGAGGGTTGGCAGTGAGCTCGAGGAAGACGTCCTCGAGGCTCGGGCGCTGGACGGTGATGTCCTCGAGCGTGAGACCGCGCTGCTCGGCCCAGCCGGTCAGCCGGTAGAGATCCTGCTGCGGTGTGCTCGTCATCGCCGTTGCCTGGGTTCCGACAGTCGAGATTGTCAGCCCGGCGCCGGCCTGCACTTCGTCGGGCGTGATCCCTGCCGGCAGGCGGAAGCCGATCACGGTCGAATGATCGAGCTCCTCGCCGAGCTTCTCCGGCGTTCCGAGGGCAACGATGTTCCCGAGACGCAGGATGCAAACCCGGTCGGCGACGTGCTGCGCCTCGTCCATGTAGTGCGTCGTGAGGAATCGTCTTCCCGAGCTCCTTCAGGCCCTCGATCATCGTCCAAGCGCCGCGCCGAGCGGCCGGGTCGAAGCCGGTCGTCGGCTCGTCGAGGAAGATGAGATCCGGGTCGCCGATGATCCCGAGCGCCACGTCAACGCGGCGC
>JBBQXH010000056.1:0-10448 GCA_038209835.1 Gaiellales bacterium
ACTGGGCGTGCGTCTGGGGAGCCGCCTGCACCACGGAGCGGGGCCGCCTCGATCGGCACCAAGGCCACCAGCCTTGCCACCGATCGAGTCGACCACGCTCCTTGGTGCAGACGGCTCCCCAGACGCACGCCCATTCCACCTCAAGCCTCTGGTTCGCCGATTACCATCCTCGGTATGCGCGTTCTCGTCACCGGGGGCTGCGGCTTCATCGGCAGCCATTTCGTCAAGCGTCTCGTCGCGGCAGGTGACGACGTGATCGTTCTCGACAAGCTCACGTACGCCGGCAATCCGAGGAACCTCGAGGATGTCGGCGTGGAGGTCATCCAGGGCGACATCGCAGACGGCGAGGCCGTCGCGCGGGCCGGGGAGGGCTGCGACGCGGCCGTGAACTTCGCGGCCGAGACGCATGTCGACCGGTCGATCCTGAGCGGGGCCGACTTCATCCAGACCGACGTCTACGGAACCTACGTCCTGCTCGAATGGGCGAGGGCGACCGGCACCCGGCTTGTCCATGTCTCGACCGATGAGGTCTACGGCGACGTCCCGGAAGGCGTCTCGTCCAAGGAGGAGGATCTCGTTCGCCCTTCGAGCCCGTACTCGGCATCGAAGGCCGGCGGCGACCTGCAGGTGCTCGCCCACGTCCGCACGTTTGGCGTCGACGCGCTCATCACGCGCGGCTCCAACACCTACGGGCCGTACCAGTACCCCGAGAAGATGATTCCGCTCTTCGTGACGAACGCGCTAGACGGTGCGTCGCTCCCTCTCTACGGCGACGGCCGCCAGACGCGTGACTGGCTCCACGTGCGCGACCATTGCGCTGCGATCGAGTTCGCCCTGCGCGAGGGGCGCGCGGGTGAGGTCTACAACGTCGGCGGCGGCTGCGAGCTCGAGAACGTCGATGTGGCCGGACGGATCCTCCAGCTCACGGGCGCTTCTCCGTCCCTCCTGCGCCATGTCGACGACCGTCCTGGCCACGACCGCCGCTACTCGGTCGACTCGTCGAAGCTCCATGGCCTCGGCTGGCGGCCCGAGCGCCCCTTCGTCGACGGCCTCGCCGAGACGGTCGAGTGGTACCGCGAGCGGCGGGACTGGTGGCAGCCGCTGAAGTCGGGGGAGTACCTCGAGTACTACCGCGAGCAGTACGCGGGCCGTCTCAACAATTGATCACGAAAGGTTAACGACCTTCGGCTACCCTCAAATAGACGCTCGTTCGGCTTCTCGACCTCGATGCGCCGCCTGCTGATTCTCACTCTCGCGCTCCTGGTTCTTGCGATTCCGGGCGTTCTCCTCGGGAAGCAGGACGGTAGGGCTGTGTTCGAATTCCGGGGATTCGGGTACGGACACGGCGTGGGTATGAGCCAGTGCGGCGCGCACGGTTTCGCGAAGCATGGCATGGGCTACCGCGCGATCCTCGCCCACTACTACAAGGGCACCGACATCGGGAAGGCGGGCGGCGCTCACATCCGTGTTCTGCTCGCCACTGGCCGGGACGCCGTCGCGATCTCCTCGGACTCGCCGTTCTCCGTCGAAGGTGCGGGCGGCGCCCGCGATCTCCCGGCGGGCCACTATCGCCTGACGCGCGGTTTTCGTCTCCAGGCCGACGGGAAGGACGTGCAGCTCGATGGGCCGGTCCGGTTCAGGCCGGGCAAGAGCCCGCTCGAGCTCGATCGACCCTACCGCGGAACGATCCTGGTCACGGCCACGGACGGAGGGCTGCGGGTCGTCAACGATCTCGGGATCGAGAAGTACGTCCGCGGTGTCGTCGCGCAGGAGATGTCCTCCGACTGGCACCCTCAGGCTCTCAGGGTGCAGTCTGTGGCCGCTCGCTCCTACGCGCTCGCGAGCAGGAACCCGGGAGGGCCGTTCGATGTCTATCCGGATACGCGCAGTCAGGTGTACGGAGGGGTCGAGGCTGAGACCGTGCCGACGAACGCGGCGGTGAGCGCAACATCGGGAGAGATCGTGACGTATGAGGGAAAGGTGGCGTGGACGTTCTTCTCGGCGAGCTCCGGCGGGAAGACTGCGGCCATCGGCGATGCCTGGCCGGGCTCGAAGCCGTCGCCCTATCTCGTCTCTGTCGACGATCCATACGACGATGTATGCCCGTATCACCACTGGGGCCCGATCAGTTTCACGAGGGCGGAACTCGAGGCCAAGCTCGGCAAGATCCCCGACGGCCTCGAGAGCCTCACGGTCAGCGTCAACGATTCCGGCCGCGTGAGCGAGGTCATTGCAAAGGGGAGCGGTCGGACGGTCGAGATCCCCGGCACGACCGTGAGGACGGCGCTCGGGCTGCGCTCGACCTGGTTCAGGATCACGAAGCAGTGAGACGACGGCTCGTAGGCGCAGGAGCGGTCGCGGTCGTCGCCGGAGTCGTGCTCGCGATCGGCCCCGCTGCTGCCTCGGCGGGTATCTCCCGCATCGCGATCGGGGTGAAGGACGGCGCCTCCGTCGCTGTTGTGGCGGCCGCAGTCGAGCGTCTCACGGGAAGCGATCCGAACCTCGAGCTCGCGCCGATCGGAGCCATGATCGTCCGATCCGACGATCCAGCTGCGACGGTCGCCGGGCTGGAGGAGCTTCCCGGCGTCGAGTATGTCGAGAAGATCAGGCCGATCCGCACTCTCCAGTTCGTGCCCACCGACCCCCTGGTCCCCTACCAGTGGTATCTCGATCCGATCAATGCGTTCAGCTACTGGGACGCGCCCCCGTCCCTCGGCAGCGTCCGCGTGGCCGTCATCGACTCGGGAATCGACGCGGAGCACCCCGAGTTCGCGGGGAGGATCGCGGACACGAAGAGCTTTGTCAGCTCGAAGGCGACAATCGATTCGCTCGGCCACGGCACCTTTGTGGCGGGTGAGATCGCGGCAGCGCTCGACAACGGGCAGGGGATCGCGGGCGTCGCGCTCTCCGCGAGCCTGCTCGTCGGGAAGGTGGTGGCCGGAGACGGAACGATCGATCCGGCAGTCGAAGCGCGCGCCATCCAGTGGGCGGTCGACGAGGGAGCCCGGGTCGTCAATCTGAGTCTCGGCGGGCCGCGCGACCCGCAGCACCCGTCGTTCAACTACTCCCCGCTCGAGCAGGATGCGATCGAGTACGCGTACGCGAACGGTGTGGTCGTGGTTGCGGCGGCCGGCAACTGCGATCCGTGTCCGGGCCAGGTGGCGAGCTACCCGGCAGCGCTTCCGCACGTGCTCGGAGTTGCCGCCACCAACCAGCGCGGGATCGTCTCGTCCTTCTCGAACAACGACCCGAGGTACGTGGACATCGCGGCCCCGGGGGTCGGCATCGTTTCGACGGTTCCCGCCGACCTGTCCTCGCCCGGCTGTGAACCGGCCGGCTATTCCCTCTGCGCCACGAGCGACCTGATACTCGGCAGCGGCACATCGTTCGCAACGCCGCTCGTTGCCGCGGCCGCCGCGCTTCTCCTCTCGACGAACCCGGCGCTCCATCCGAGTCAAGTCATGACGATTCTCGAGTCAACGACGAAGGACATCGAGCAGGAGGGCCGCGATCCCGCTTCCGGCTTCGGCCTCCTGAGCATCAGCGACGCGCTCGCCGCTCTCGTCGTCCTACCGCCCCTCGATCGCGGCGAGGTCAACGACGACGTCCCGACCGCCCGAACGCTCTACGGGTCGAGGCCGAGCGTCTCGGCGACGATCGACTGGTTCGACGATCCCGATGACGTCTACCGCGTGTACCTACGCAAGGGCACGCGGATCACGATCAGGGTGAACGGCCCGAAGGGTCAGAGGCCGGCGTTGGCGCTCTGGCTGCCCGGAACGAAGCGGATCTCCGCCGTCACGCAGGTCGCAGTCCGCAGCGGAGCGGTCGTCGCCTACAAACAGGGTCTGACGAACCCCTCGATCGGCAGGCGGGTGACGCGCACGGGCTGGTACTTCGTCGACGTGAAGGCCGAGAAGGATCGGGGCGGCCCGTACACGCTGACGATCGTGAAACGGCGTTAGTAGAGCGCGGTAAGGGCCCTTTCGAGGGCATGCCACCGTCCCGAAGGGGCACCGCGGAGGTCACGAATGCCGCCTCCACGCTAGCCGAAGACCACCTGATCGGCATACTCCGCCCATGGCGAGTATTCAGCCTGAGCTCTGGGTCGACGGCGCCGATGCGGCCGTCGCCTTTTACAAGGCGGCGTTCGGGGCCACGGTGCTTCACCGGGTTGGCGAAGGTGACGAGATCGTCGCGCAACTCGCCGTCGGTGACGCGGCGTTCTGGGTGGCGGCTGCCGAGCCAGGCAGCCATCGCCTCAGCCCGCGGGCGATCGATGGTGCGACGAGCCGGACCCTGCTCGTTGTCAAGGATCCCGACCAAACGCTCAAGCAGGCGGTCCGAGCTGGCGCTACCGAAACGTCCCCGGTCGAGGACGAGCACGGCTGGCGGCTGGGCCGGATCGTCGATCCATTTGGCCATGAGTGGGAGATCGGTACGCCGCTTGGAACCTGGCCCCCAAGCTGAGCTGAGAAGAGACGTCGTACGCCGTTCCGCAAGGAAGATCGGCTTGCGAGACTCCACCACTCGGGGACTCCTGAGCAGGGGCCCGGGCAGACCGAGGAGGATCGATCCCGATAACGGTGCTGGTTGAGCAGGCGATGAGGGGCGGGGCGGCCGAGATCGCTCGGGTGAACCTGGCCAGCAGGGGCGTCGAGGTCTCAGCTCCAGGACTTCCCTTGGGGGGACGTTTCGTGTTCTTCTCCAATCCCGACGGCAACGGCTGGTCAGTCCAACAGCCGATCCCTAGGGAGTCCCGAGAAGCTCCTCATCGGGCACATCGCGGATCCGGCGAGCGGGATTCCCGACGACGACCGAGCGTGGGGGAACATCCCGGATCACGACCGCACCGGCGCCGACGAAGGCTTCCTCGCCGATCTCGATTCCGGGCAGGAGCACGGCGCCACCGCCGATGCGCGCACCCCGGCGGATCGTCGGTCCCTTCATGAGCGTGAGCCGCTTCTCGGTTCGTCCCATGTAGTTGTCGTTCGTGGTCACGACGCAGGGGGCGATGAACACGTCCTCCTCGAGCTCCGAGTAGGCCGTGACATACGCGTTCGCCTGGATCCGGCAGCGATCGCCGATCACCACGTCGTTCTCGACGAAGGCGCCTCGCCCGATCACGACCTCGTTCCCGATCGTGCAGCGCTCACGGACGCACGCCTGGTCGCCGACGATGACTCTCGTCCCGAGCCGCGATCCGGCGAAGACGATCGCGCCCGCGAGGATCGCCGAGCCCGAGCCGACGACGAGGGGCGAGAGTGGCTCTCGCTTCGACGTCGAGCGGCGGCCGAGGGTCGGCTGCTTCCCGACGACGGCATGGTCGCCGACCGTGACGTCGTCGCCGAGCTCCGTGCCCTCGTAGACGACTGCCGACCCGGCGAGGGTCATGCTTCCGCGGGCTGTCGCTCGACCGACAGCTGGAGCTGCTCGAGCGCGCGGACGACGGCGACGCCGTCGCGGGCAGCGGCGAGCGGATCGCCCTCGCCCTGCACCAGGGAGAGGAAGTGGCGGCACTCGAGCCGGAGAGGCTCGTCGTTCGAGATCCGCGGGCTGTAGATGTCGCCGCTACGGGTCACCCACTCGCCGTAGCTGCCGACCGACTGCTCGGCTGCGCTGTCGTAGACGGTGATCTTGCGGTCGAGCTCCATGTCGTCGAACACCGCCATCTTCTCCTTCCCGACGACGGTCATCCGGCGCATCTTGTGCGGGTCGAGCCACGAGAGGTGCATGTGGGCGACCTTGCCGGACGGGAAGCGCAGGTAGCAGAAGACGACATCCTCGACACCCTTCTTCAGGAACGACTCACCTCGCGCCCAGATCTCGCACGGCTCCTCGCCGAGGAGGAGCAGGATGACCGAGAGGTCGTGCACGCCGAGGCTGCCGAGCGCGTTCTCCTCGGGCCGGATCTTGCCGAGGTTCTGCCGGTTCCCGTACACGTAGAGGACGTCTCCGAGCTCACCCGAGTCGACGATCTCCTTCAGCTTCTGGACGCCAGGGTGGTAGAGGAGGAGGTGTCCGGGCATGAGAACACGGTGGTTTGCCTCCGCCAGCTCGACCAGGTCCTCGGCCTCGGAGGCCGTCAGCGACATTGGCTTCTCGACGAAGACGTGCTTTCCCGCGGCGAGCGCTCGCCCGGCCAGCTCTGCGTGCGTGGGAACCGGCGTCGCCACGACGACGGCCTCGACCGAATCGTCCTCGAGCAGGTCGTCGAACCGGTCGGTGAACTTGGTGGACGGGTAGCGCGTACGAAGACCCTCGACCTTCTCGACGTCCTGATCGCAGATCCAGGCGAGGTCGGCGAGCTCCGCGTAGTTCCGCGCGAGATTCGCCCCCCAGTAGCCGAGCCCGATCTGGGCGATCTTGGTCACAGCTTCCACACGTTGCCGTTGACTTTCCCGGTCGTGCCGGTCGCGTTGCGGAAGTCCATGACGAGGCGGGCACGTTCGGCGAGGCCTGCGTAGTCGATTCCCTGGTGCGCCGTGACGATGACGATGCAGTCGGCCGACTCGACCATCGGCTCGAGCTCGGTCGCCGCGAGCCCGTACTCGGGGAGGTCTGGGACGTGTTCGTCGGTGTACGAGACGATCCCGCCTCCAGCCTGCAGCAGCTCGATCAGCTTGAGGGACGGGGACTCGCGGAGATCGCCGACGTTCTCCTTGTACGAGACTCCGAGTAAGTGGATCCGGCTTCCCTTGAGCGGGCGCTCGTGGTCGTTCAGCGCACGGACGATCTTCTGGAAGCAGAACGACGGCATGTTCTCGTTCACCTTCCCGGCCAGCTCGATGAACTCCGTATAGAAGTCGAACTCGCGCGCCTTCCAGGAGAGATAGAACGGGTCGACCGGGAGGCAGTGACCTCCGAGACCGGGGCCCGGCTTGAAGGTCATGAATCCGAAAGGCTTCGTCGAGGCGGCTTCGATCACCTCCCACACATCCACATCGATCCGGTCGCAGAGCTGCGCCAACTCGTTGACGAGAGCGATGTTGACGGAGCGGAAGATGTTCTCGAGCAGCTTCACGAGCTCGGCGGCGTCGGGCGAGGAGACACGGACGATCGTGTCGAGGGCCTGCCCGTAGAACTCCGCGGCTCGATCGGTGCACGCCGGCGTCATGCCCCCGACTACCTTTGGGGTGTTCTTCGTCGTCCAGTCGGTGCGGCCCGGGTCGACACGCTCGGGCGAGAACGCGAGGTGGAAGTCCTCGCCGACCTTCAGGCCTCCTGTCTCGAGGATCGGACAGAGCTCCTCGCGGGTCGTTCCGGGGTAGGTCGTCGACTCGAGCACGACGAGGTGACCCGGACGGAGTCGCTCCGCGAGCTTGCGTCCTGCGCCGAGGACGATCGAGAGGTCGGGCTCGCGTTGCGGCGTCAACGGTGTAGGCAGCGCGATCAGGATCACGTCCGTCTCGCGAACGGCGTCGTAGTCGGTGGTGGCGCCGAGCGTTCCCGCCTCGACGAGCGGCACGAGCACTTCGCCGGGCACGTCTTCGATGTGGCTCTCGCCGCGATTGATCGCGTTGATCACGCGTTCGTTGACGTCGACGAGCACCGTGACGATGCCTGCCTCGGCGAAGACCTGGGCGAGTGGAAGGCCGACGTAGCCCGCACCGATGATCGCGAGGTCTCGTTTCACCGCGCGCCCATCGTACAGAGGAGGTCAGCGATGCGAACCGACGCGTTCCCGTCGCCGTAGAGATCGGGATGCGTCTCGGGCGCGACGGCGCCGGACACGGCCGCGAGGATCAGGTCAGGATCGTCGCCGACGAGCCGGTTCCAGCCTGCCTCGATCGTCTCGACCCACTCCGAAGTCGTGCGGAGCGTGACGCATGGCACGTGGTACCAATACGCCTCCTTCTGCACACCGCCGGAGTCCGTGAGGATGAGGCGCGCCTGCGACGCGAGCGCGGCGAAGTCGATGTAGCCGGCGGGCGGAAGCAGGCGGATGTGCTGTCCGAGCGGGATCCGGTTCGCCGCGAGCGCCTCCACTGTCCGCGGATGTGCCGGGAACACGATCGGCTCGTCGATGGCGTTGAGCGCCTGTGCGATTTGCGTGAGCGATCCGGGCTTCACGTTGGCTTCGCGGTGGAGTGTCAGAAGGAGGTAGCGGCCGGACTCGACACCGGCGCCCTCGAGCGCCTTTGAACGTTCACGGGCGAGTGGAGTCAGCTCGAGATTCGCGTCGAGCATGACATCGCCGACGACATTGACACCCGTCGCGATCCCCTCGGCTTTGAGGTTCTCGACGGCGACGGAGCTCGGGCAGAAGAGGAGTGTCGAGAGCTGGTCGACGACGATGCGATTCAGCTCCTCGGGCATCGAGCGGTCGAACGAGCGCAGCCCGGCCTCGACGTGCGCGATGGGCGTCTGGAGCTTCGCCGCGACGAGTGCGGCCGAGAGCGTCGAATTCGTGTCGCCGTAGACGAGGACGCAGTCGGGCGCCTCGTCGAGGACAGCGCGCTCGATTCCGGGCAGCATCCTCGCGGTCTGCTCGGCATGGGTTCCCGATCCGGCCTCGAGGCGATAGGCCGGCGGGTCGAGGCCGAGCTCGTCGAAGAAGATCCCTGAGAGCTCGCGATCGTAGTGCTGACCGGTGTGCAAGACGATCTCGTCCACACGCCCCTTGAGGGCGAGCGAGAGCGGGCCGGACTTGATGAACTGCGGCCTGTTACCGACGACTGAAAGGACGCGCACTCTTCGCACAGTAGGGCAGTGCCGAGCGAGTGGCGAGGGGGAAGTCGGCTCGAAGGCCGTGGCTATACTGGCGCGCCGGGGCCGTTAGCTCAGTTGGTAGAGCAGGGGACTCTTAATCCCAAGGTCGCAGGTTCGAATCCTGCACGGCCCATGGAAGTCCCTGCACGCAGGGCTTTCTGTTGGTTCGGACGCAAAGGAGTTCCTGCGCGTACCGTGGTAGTACGGATCCGTTGGCGGGTAAATCGGGATCGGCTCTGCTGCCGAGAGGCGGCCGCAATCGCAGACGTTCGAGGGTGCACGCAGCTGCGAGGTCAGCTGATGTAGGCCTTCAGTAAACAGCCAGTTACGCGCTCATGCGCCTCGACGTACCCGGCCCGTGCTGATCCTGAAGGTCGGCATGGCGTGCGTTTGGAGCCCGCCTGGGGAGGGTAGATCTGATCATCAAATCAAGGAAGGGAGATCGATGGGTTTCGGTGTTAGCCTCATTCTTATCGCCGTCGGGGCGATCCTCTATTGGGCGATCGACGTCTCGACCAAGGGCATCGACATCAACACGGTTGGCGTCATTCTGATGGCTGTCGGTGCGGTCGGGTTCGTCCTTTCGCTTGTCTTCTGGTCGAGTTGGGGCGGCTGGCGTCGAGCGCGCCGTGACGTGGTCGTCAGAGAAGACGAGCCGCTCTACAGGGATCGGTCCTAGGAGATTCGATCTGGTCAACGCCCGAGCCTGACCGCGTGACCCTCCGGCTCGGGCGTTGAGAATCGCGATTCCGCTGCCGTCCTCGCAAGCACGTTCACGTTCGATCCTCAGTCGCCGCGAAGCCTTGAAAGAACCTCGCATCCGCTCGGGGAGTTAGGCGTTCGCCGCTTCGGGGAAAGATCTGTGTGTGTCTATCGACGAGAGGAGAACCATGCCGCAGGTCACCTATATCTGGGCGTACCCGGACGAGTCGTGGGGAGCCGCTGACCTTTCGGGCCTCGGGGTCGAGGCAATCGACGGGTCGATCGGCAAGATCGACGACGCCTCGAACGACGTCGGTGCGAGCAGGATCGTCGTCGATACCGGCCCCTGGATCTTCGGGAAGAAGGTCATGCTCCCGGCCGGTGTAATCGAGCGCGTCGACCTCGAGGACGAGAAGGTGTACGTCAACCGGACAAAGAATGAGATCAAGGATGCGTCCGAGTACGATGACGCGCTCTTCCAGGACGAGCCTTACCGCACCGAGCTTGGCTCCTACTACGGGCCCGGCGGCCGCGGTTATCGCGACTGAGGCCAGCCGCTAAGGATCACGCGCCGGGCGATTCGGGGCCGGGGCGCACTGCGAAGGGAGCGCAGATGAGTCGGTGGTGGTTACTGGCAGTGACGGTCGTAATTTCTATCGGTGCCTATGCATGTGGAGGCAGCAGCAGTGGAGGAGCCGAAGCAACCGTCACCGAGGCGGTCGGAAGCGTCACCGAGAATGCGGGTTCGGCGGTCGAGAGCTTGTCGGGGGGAGCCGAGGTTGCGTTGCACGAGCAGAACGGCTCCCGGGAGTCTGGAACTGCGACGTTGAGCCTGAACGACGACGGATCCATGCACGTCTCGTTGCAAATCTCCGGCGCACCCGCGGAGGCGCAGCCAGCTCATATCCACACAGGGACGTGCGCGAATCACGTCGCCTGCGGAGACATCACAAACCTGAGCCCGTGAGAGACGTTGCGCGGGGGCAGCGTCGCCGTCTGGTCATGTCCCGGTGTGATAGTGGAGGTGAACGAAG
>JBBQXH010000057.1:0-10424 GCA_038209835.1 Gaiellales bacterium
ACCGATAAGGTCGACACAGAAGTGCCCTCACCCGCAGGTGGCGTGCTCGGGCCGATGCTCGTTCAAGAGGGCGAGACGGTTGAGGTCGGGACGACGCTCGCAACCATCCTGCCGGAGGGAGCAGAGGCCCCGACCGCGGAGCCGCCTCCACCCGCACCCGCAACCCAGGAAGCCGCAGCGGAGGTCAGCGCGGCATCCGGCGCTGAGGGAGCTAGCCCCTCGGTCGAAACGACAGCGGCGCTCGAGCCGGAGGTGGTGTCTGCGGTCGACGAGGAGAACGGCCGGGGGGAGGAGAGAGCCTTCATTTCGCCCGTGGTCGCGAGAATCGCCGCCGAGCACCAGGTCGACGTCTCGCAGATCTCCGGCACAGGCCGCGGAGGGCGGGTGACGAAGAAGGACATCCTCGACCACATCGAGGGCGCCGCTGCGACACCAGTTGCCGAGGTCGCCGAAGCGCCGCCGCATCTCGAGCCGCCTCCCCGACCCTCGGCTCAGCCGGCTCCTGCGCCAAAGCCAGCTCCCGCAGCGGCGGCAGCCCCGCCCACTCCGACGATGGAGCCCGGAGCCGGCGAGAGGTTCGAGCCGATGTCGGTCATGCGCAAGGCAATCGCCGACCACATGATCCGCTCCGTCCAGACCTCGGCCCATGTGACGACGATCTTCGAGATCGACATGTCACGCGTCGTAGCGATTCGCGAGCGCTTGAAGAAGGAGTTCGCCGACCAGCACGGCGTCAAGCTCACGTTCCTCCCGTTCATCGCCAGGGCAGTCGTGGACACGCTCGGCTCCTGGCCGAGGATGAACGCGGAGATCCGCGGAGATCAGATCGTGACCCACGGCCCCGTCAATCTCGGAATCGCGGTCGCTCTCGACGACGGGAAGGGTCTGATCGTCCCGGTCATCCACCACGCCGAGGAGAAGAACCTCCTCGGGATCACCCGCTCGATCGGCGACTTGGCTGACCGCGCCCGCACGAAGAAGCTCCTGCCCGACGATGTCCAGGGCGGAACGTTCACCATCACCAACCCGGGCGGGTTCGGCGCCATCGGCGGGACGCCCATCATCAACCAGCCCCAGGTCGCGATCCTCGACGTCGAGGCGATCGTCAAGCGCCCGGTGGTCATCACGGACGAATACGGAAACGACTCGATCGCGATCCGCCCGATGATGAACCTCTGTCTCTCCTACGACCACAGGCTCGTCGACGGAGCGTATGCAGCACCGTTCATGCGCGACCTCAAAATGAGCCTCGAGAGCCGGGACGAGGACGCCTACTGATGCTCACGAAGGAAGTCATGACCGGCGCCTACCTCCTGAACCTCGGCGTAACGCCGTACGCCCAGGCTGTCGAGCTGCAGCGCTCGCTCGCCGGCGCAGTGTCCCAGGGTGCGATCCCCGACACGATCGTGCTCCTCGAGCACCCTCCTACGGTGACGCTTGGACGCCGGGCGGGCAGCGACGAGCTGCACCTCCCGGCCGGCGTGCCCGTGGATGTCGTCGAGACGGACCGGGGAGGAAAGTCGACGTATCACGCACCGGGCCAGCTCGTCTGCTACCCGATCCTCGACCTCAACCGGCACGGTCGTGACGTCAAGAAGTACTGCCGCGATCTCGAGGAGACAGTGATCCGAACGCTTGCTCACTACGGTCTTCCCGCCACGCGCATCGACGGCCTGACCGGCGTCTGGATCGAGGAGCCACCTCGGAAGATCGCATCCATTGGCGTTCACATCTCACGCTGGATCACGACCCACGGGTTCGCGCTCAACGTCGACCTCGACCCAGCGCCATTCACCGAGTGGATCACTGCATGCGGGCTCGACGACGCGGCGTTCACGACGCTCGCGCGCGAGCTCGGCCGGCCGCTCTCGGTCGACGACGTACGGCCGGTCGTCGCCGCTGCCCTCGCCGATGTCTTTACTCTCTCGCTGGACGAACTCGCGGCCGACGACGGCCCCGGACTCTGGAGCCAGCCCGTACATGACAAGATCGCTGCCGGTAGCCGATAGACCACGCCGCCCGGAGTGGATGAAGGTTCGCGCGCCGAGCCGTGATTCGCAGTTCTTCGACGTCAAGGCCCTGATCCATGGCCAGAGCCTCCACACGATCTGCGAGGAGGCGCGCTGCCCGAACATCGCCGAGTGCTGGGGGCGCGGAACGGCGACCTTCCAGATTCTCGGTGAGACGTGCACGCGCGCCTGCCGGTACTGCTACGTCAAGTCCGGGCGGCCCGAGCACCCACCGGATCCACTCGAGCCGAGGAGGCTCGCGCAGGCGGCAAAGCAGATGGGTCTGAAACACGTCGTCGTCACGTCCGTCGACCGCGACGATCTTCCCGATCGAGGCGCCGGGCACTTCGCCGCGACGATCCGTGCGGTGCATCTCCAGTCGCCCGGGACATCGGTCGAGGTCCTGACGCCGGACTTCCTCGGCGTCGAGGAGGAGGCGCTCGCGACCGTTCTCGCGGAGCGGCCGGAGGTGTTCAACCACAACATCGAGACCGTCCGTCGTCTCCACCGGAGAATGCGGGGCGCCAAGGTGGACTACGACCGCGCACTCTGGCTCCTCGAGCAGGCGAAGGCGCGAGCCGACTACGACCTCCTGACCAAGTCGGGAATCATCGTCGGCCTCGGCGAGACGAACGACGAGGTCATCGAGACGCTCGCAGACCTCCGCGCCCACCGCGTCGACGTCGTCACGATCGGCCAGTACCTCCAACCGTCCGCGAAGCACGCACCGATCGATCGGTGGGTCCATCCGGACGAGTTCGTCATGTTCCGTGAGGAGGGCGAGAGGATGGGCTTCGGATCGGTCTTTTCAGGCCCGCTCGTCCGGTCGTCGTATCGAGCCGACGAGCAGCAAGGAGCGAAGCGACGCGCAGCGGCTGCGGCGAAGCCGCCAAGCCGCGGAGAACTCGCGGGCTAGCGCGGCCCGGCCGCGAAGAGTTAGGCCGCGAAGCACAGAATTGTCACGACCCGTCACGGAAGGCCAGCAACTTGGAGCAATTTCGGCGTTCTCCGCGAGAGGTCTGAAACCGTCACCCGGCAAGGGGTCTGACCCCGTCACCGTGATCCGCAATTCGGCGAGGATTGATCGCGACGGTTGAAAGCTTGTCGTCTCATCGATGACTCTGAGACCGCCCAGTCGTCTTACCAGAGAGGTGGACGAAGCGATCCGCCGAACCCGCGACTGAAAGGAACTCTCGATGAGCCTTCCGAAGATCGCCACACGAGACGAGTGGCTCGCCGCCCGCAAGGAGCTGCTCGAGAATGAGAAAGCCTTGACCAGGCAGCGCGATGCCCTCAACACCGAGCGGCGGAACCTACCGATGGTTGAGATCGAGAAGGACTATGTCTTCGACGGCCCGAACGGCGCCGCGCGCCTCATCGACATGTTCGAGGGCCGTACGCAGCTCATCATCTACCACTTCATGTTCGACCCTGAGTGGGAGGATGGCTGCCCGAGCTGCACCGCTGGCACCGACGAGCTGTCCGCCGGCTTCCTCGACCACCTCCACACCCGTGACACGAGCTACGCCCTGGTGTCCCGGGCGCTACTGGCGAAGCTCGAGCGATGGAAGGCCGAGCGGGGTTGGGACCTGCCGTGGTACTCCTCGTTTGGAACCGACTTCAACTACGACTTCGGGGTAACGATCGACGAGTCGATCGCGCCGGGCCAGTACAACTTCCGAACCCGGGCCGAGTTCGAGGCGAAGGGGTCAGCCTTCTTCGACTCGGACCAGCCCTTCGAGATGCCCGGACGGAGCTGCTTCGTGCAGGCCGACGGCCGCGTATTCCATACCTACTCGCAGTACGCCCGTGGCCTAGAGGCCACCGGCGGCTCGTACTACTTCCTCGACCTCACAGCCCTCGGCCGGCAGGAGGAATGGGAGGAACCCAAGGGTCGCAGCGACGACGCTCGGTCCGCGATCCCGGACTTCTCGTCGTGACTCTGTTCGCGCAGGCGTTCCGAGGCCTCGAAATCGCGGTGGTCGTCCCGAGCTGAAGGCGGACTCCGTCAGGCGATGCCGCCGCGCGTCATCGCGCGGTAGTCGAGCGCCTTGTCGAGAACGTCCTCGGCGACGCCCTTCTCGATCGCGACCTCCCGGAGAGATCGACCGGAGGCGGCTGCGGCCTTCACTATCTCGCTCGCGAGGTCATACCCGATGTACGGGTTGAGAGCGGTCGCGGCGGAGAGCGTCATCTCGGCGTACTGCTCGCACCGCTCCCGGTTCGCCTCGATCCCGTCGACGCACTTCTCCGCGAACACGCGTGCGGCGGCTGCCAGAAGATTGATCGATTGGATGACGTTGCGGCCCATCAGCGGAACGAAGACGTTCAGCTCGAAATGACCCTGCATGCCGCCCACCGTGATAGCCGCATCGTTGCCGATCACCTGTGCGGCGACCTGCGTGACGACCTCGGGAATCACGGGGTTCACCTTGCCCGGCATGATCGAGCTGCCCTTCTGAAGCTCCGGGAGGAACAGCTCGGAAAGGCCAGCCCGCGGCCCCGAGCCCATAAAACGGATGTCGTTCGCGATCTTCGTAAGCGACACGGCCACGGTCTTCAGGGCCCCGGAGGCCTCGACGATCCCGTCTCGCGCTCCGGTCGCCTCGAACGGATCCGCGGGCGGGTTGATCGGTAGGCCAGAGTCGTCGGAGAGCCGACCTCGGACCCTGGCCGCGAACTCGGGATGCGTGTTCAGCCCTGTGCCGACCGCTGTGCCCCCCAGCGGAATCTGCCCGACACGGCCGAGGACGCCCTCGATGCGCGCGATGCCCTGACGAACCTGCGCCTCGTAGCCACGGAACTCCTGACCGAGCGTGACGGGAACCGCGTCCATCAGGTGGGTCCGACCAGACTTCACGACGTCGCCCCATTCGGCCGCCTTCGCCGCAAGCGAGTCGGCGAGCCGTCGCAGCGCGGGAAGAAGATCGTTCGAGAGCTCGTCGAGGGCGGCGAGGTGGACGGCCGAGGGGAAGACGTCATTCGACGACTGGCCCATGTTGACGTGATCGTTGGGATGGACGCCTTCACCGGCGATCGTGGCGATGACCTCGTTCGCGTTCATGTTGGACGACGTTCCCGAGCCCGTCTGGAAGACGTCGAGCGGGAATTGGTCATCGAACTCGCCGGCGGCAACGCGGTCGGCGGCGCTGGCGATGCGCTCGGCGATTGCGGGATCCAGCAGCCCGAGCTCCGCATTGGCGCGGGCCGCTGCCGCTTTGATCCTCCCGAGCCACCTGGAGACCTCGATCGGGATCGGCTCGCCCGAGATGGGGAAGTTGGCGATCGCCTTACTGGTCTCGGGCCCCCAGAGCTCGCTGGATGTCGTCGTCTCTGTCATGCGGCCGAGTCTACCGAGGCCTGCGTCTCGCCAGCCTCGCCGGTATGGCACGATCCTGCCCACGCATGCTGGAGGAGCTTCAGACTGCTACAACCGGCGTGGACGAGCTCGACCTGGCGCTCGGCGGCCTGTACTGGGGTGACAACGTCGTCTGGGAGAGGGAGGAGGGCGGGTCCGTCGAGCCGTTCTTCCAGGCGATCGCCGACCACTCGGGCGAGTATCGGTTCGCGGGCTTCGTCACTCTGACCCGCTCGCCCGACGAAGTGCGCGAGTCATACCCGGGTTTCGAGGTGCTCGACGCGCGCCCGGGATCGGCGCTCGCCCAGCCAGGACCCCTCCTCAACGAGATTCGCAAGGTCTGTGTCTCGGTCGACCGCGATCTCCTTCTGTTCGACTCTCTCGAGTCGATGAGCGACCAATGGGGGTCAGACACGGCGTTGCGGTTCTTCACCCGGAGCTGCCCGATGCTCCTCGAGCTCGGTGCGATCGCCTACTGGTCGCTCGCGCCTGCCGAGCATCCCCTAAATCTTCGACGCGAGATCGAGGAGGTGACCCAGTGCGTGATCGCGGTCGGCGATGCTCGGCTGCGAATCGCGAAGGCGGAAGGGCGCCCCTTCGGGGTGCAGGGATCCGTGTTTCGCTACCGCATCGAGGGCGCAAAGCTGGAGCTCGCACGAGCGCCAGCCGCGGCTCGGCTCGGCTCGGCCCTGCGTGCCATCCGCGTGCAGCGCCACCTCTCCCAGAGCGAGCTGGCTCGTCTCGCGGGCGTCTCGCCGAGCGCGATATCGCAGGCGGAGCGCGGCCACCGCGGGCTCTCGCTCGAGACGCTGCTCGACCTGACGGCGAGGCTCGGGATCACGCTCGACGAGCTCCTCCGCGGCGAGGTCGCCCCAGGATACCGTCTCGCCCGGCGACACGATCCCAGGCGAACGGCCGACGCCAAACCGCTCGCACTGCTCGACGATCCCGAGGCGGGGATCCGCGCATATCTGCTCCGGCTCCCTCCCAAGGCGAGCTCTGATCTCGGCTTCGCGCACAAGGGCGTCGAGATGGTCAACGTCGCGAGCGGGCTCGTCCAGGTCGTTCTCGCGACCGGACGACCGGTGCTGCGCCTGGGCGAGGCCCTGCTCGCCGAGCAGAGCGGGATCGCGAGCATCCGCAACATCGGCGAGCGCGAAGCGATGGTGTTCTGGATCCTGCGGGACGAGACGAGACGGCGCCAGGAAGCGAAGCCGATCTGACGCCTGGGCGGCTCAGCCGGTACGCGATGCCGCTGTCGCCAGGAGATCGTCCCAGGTCGCCAACTTCACCCGGGGACGGCCCTGCTCCTCACCCCGAGCGCGCTCCACCGCATCGATCGCTTCCCAGCCGCTGTAGGTGACGACGTCGGCCCCGCTGTCGGCAAGCATCGCGTCGACCTCCTGCGCTGATCCTCCAGAGCGGGGAAGATTGCCGGCGGCGGCGTCTTCGAGGAGGAGCGCGACGGTCTCGGTCGCGTCCTTCTTGTTCGTGCCGATGATGCCGCTGGGTCCTCGCTTGATCCAGCCTGTGCAGTACACGCCGGGCACCGGCTCGCCGCGCTCGTCGTGGACGCGGCCCCCGACGTTCGAGATCGTGCACCGCTCAGGATCGAACGGAACTCCCGGTACCGGCAACCCCCGGTAGCCAACACTGCGAAGGACGATCCCCGCAGGGATGAGCTCGCGCTCGTCGGTGGCGACGGGTCGCACCCGGCCGTTCTCGGAGACGAGCTCGTTCCGAACGACCTCGACGGCCTCTACCCGCCCGTCACCGAGAATCGCGACGGGCGAGACGCAGAAGCGAAGCCGCAGCCGCCGCCGTTTCCCGGCCGGAGTCCTGACGGCGTACTCCCTCAGCACGTCGAGGTTCCGAGCGACCGCCGACTCCGAAAGGGCCGCTTCGCTCGCGGCGTCGAGGACGAGATCGGCCGGGTCGACGATGACGTCGGCATCGGCGAGCTCACCCAGCTCCTTCAGCTCCGGGGTGGTGAAGGACGCCTGCGCAGGCCCGCGCCGGCCGAGAACGACGATCTCCTCGATCGAGGAGCCCAGGATCGCGTCGATCGCAGGATCCGTGGTGTCGGTCGATGCGATCTCCTCCTCGGCGAGCGCGAGCATCCGTGCAACGTCGACGGCGACGTTGCCGTTTCCGACCACCACAGCGCGTTTGCACGAGAGATCGAAGGAGAGATCCTGGAAGTCGGGATGGCCGTTGTACCAGGCGACGAACTCGGTGGCGGCCCACGAACCGGGAAGATCCTCCCCAGGGATGCCCATCCGCCGATCGGTCTGCGCACCCACCGAGTACACGACGGCGTCGTAGAGCCGGACAAGATCGGCGTGCTCGAGGTCGCGGCCGACCTCGACGTTCCCGAGAAAGCGAAAGCCGGGATGACGCGCGGTCTTCTCGAAGACCCGCGAGACGGCCTTGATGTTCGGGTGATCCGGCGCGACACCCAGTCTCACGAGCCCCCACGGGGTCGGGAGCCGCTCGATCATGTCGACTTCGACCGGCAGGTCAGAGGCGAGAAGCGCCGCGGCGGCATAGAACCCGGCCGGACCCGAGCCGACGACAGCAACGCGCAGAGCCCGTTCAGCGCCCACCGCCGCTAATGCTAGTGCTGAAGCTGGAAGGCGCTCAGTGACTGCAGCCGGAGCCGCAACCGCCGCCATCGCTCGCACCCGCGTACGCGGGCTCACCCTCGACGTCGTCCTTCGCCTGGAAGGACGAGCCGCAACCACACGCGGCGACGACGTTCGGGTTGTTGATGGCGAACCCTGCGCCCATCAGCGCATCGACGAAGTCGATCTCTGCGCCCTGGAGATACGGCGCGCTGCCGGGATCGACGACGACTCTGACTCCGTGGGCCTCGATCTCGTTATCCCCGTCCTGCGGCCCGCGGTCGAACCCGAGCGCGTACTGGAAGCCGGAGCAACCGCCACCCTGAATCGCGATCCGAAGAACCTCGGCTTCGCCCGCAGGCTCCTGCGCGGCAAGCTCTCTGAACTTCGAGGCGGCATTTTCCGTGAGCGTGACCACGAATCGATCTCCTTCGTCGCTTCCGCTTCGGATTCTAGCAACCGGGGCCCCCTGTCATTCGCGCGGCGAACCGCCGGCGCTTGTGACACTCGTGGCAGTCGAAACTTCCCCGCTCAGACAGTGGTTTTCCAAGGCGATTCAGAGGGTGCTTGTGCCTGTAGCATGCGCAGTGGTAGATTCGCTGGCTGGCAACGTAGCTTGACGCGCGTAGGTGGCGAGTCGACGCCACGAGCGCGAGGGAGGGCGCCCACGGAATGCTCGACGACTACTTCCCTCTGCTCATCTTCGGACTGCTGGCGCTGGCGATCCCTCTGACGCTCGTAATGACGTCATTCGCGTTCAGCACACGGCCGAACCGGAAGGTGAAGGCGCGGTCGACTCCGTTCGAGTCGGGCGTCTCGACCGGCGCAACAGCGCCTCAGCGATTCACCGTGAGCTTCTACCTCACGGCGATGCTCTTCATCGTCTTCGACATCGAGATCGTCTTCCTCTACCCAGTGGCGGTCGTCCTGAGCGCGGTCGGTTGGTTCGCCGTCGCCGAGTTCGGCTTCTTCATCGCGATTCTCGTCCTGGCCTACGTCTACATCTGGAGGAAGGGCGCCCTCGAATGGCGGTAGGCGACGAGAAACGCCGACGCCTCGCCGACTACGGCCTGTCGTCCGAGCGCGTGCTGATGACGGACAGGCCGCCGGGCAAGTTCGAGACGGAGCTCGGCGATCTCGAGAGCCGCTTGATGCTGACCACCGTCCAGCGAGCTGTCGCCTGGGCCACAAGCGGATCGATCTGGCCCGACACCTTCGGCCTGGCGTGCTGCGCGATCGAGATGATGTCGATCGTCTCCGCCCGCTACGACGTCGCGCGCTTCGGCGCGGAGGTTTTTCGCGCCTCGCCGCGGCAATCCGACCTGCTGATCGTGTCCGGACGGGTCTCGCACAAGATGGCCGCGCCGCTCCGTCAGATCTACGACCAGATGCTCGAGCCCAAGTGGGTGATCGCGATGGGCGCCTGCGCGAGCTCGGGCGGGATGTTCAACAACTACGCGATCCTCCAGGGAGTCGACCGCATCGTGGCAGTCGACGTCGACGTGCCCGGCTGCCCGCCCCGACCGGAGGCGCTCGTCGAGGGCATCAACCGCCTGCAGGAGAAGATCAAGGCGGGCGTACCACCGGCCTACGAGCTCCGCAAGGTCGCGACGTGAGCTGGGAGCACGTACCGGGCTATATCTCCGAGAAGGAGGCCTTCGGCGATACGACGGTGAGGATCGACCGGGAGCGCGTCGCCGACGCAGCGCTCTACATGCGGGATGCGGAAGGGTTCAACATGCTCTCGGATGTCTCGGCCGCGGACTATCTCGGCTGGGGAGAGGTCGGCATCGCGGGCTACTGGGGCGCACGGAATGGACGCGACGCGAATGCCCCCGGTTCGTGGGGTCTCGCGAGGTCTCCCGAGCCGAAGCCCGCCCGCTTCGCCGTCTCGTATCACCTTCTCGCGATCCCGGAGGCTCGGCGGATTCGACTTCAGGTCTGGTGCGAGGACGGGGAATCGGTGCCGACCGTCGTACCCGTCTGGCCGACGGCCGATTGGCACGAGCGCGAGGCGTTCGACCTGATGGGCATCGTCTTCGAGGGCCATCCCAATCTCGTCCGGATCCTGATGGACGAGGACTGGGAGGGCTATCCCCTTCGCAAGGACTATCCGATCGGTGGCGAGCCCGTCCGCTTCTCGGAGGCCGAGTGATGGCGACCTCGACCGATCACGCGATCAGCGCGCTCACCGGCCATCCGAAGATCTACGAGGGCTCGCGGATCCCGCATCCCACCCCGACGATCCTTCAGGTGCCGGACCACCTCCGCGGCGACGACGACATCCTCGAGATCAACTTCGGGCCCAACCACCCGTCGACGCACGGCGTCCTCCGCCTCGTCGTCTCGCTCGACGGGGAGGACGTCGTCGGGCTGAAGGCGGTGATCGGCTATCTCCACACGGGCTTCGAGAAGACGATGGAGCAAAAGACA
>JBBQXH010000058.1:0-10358 GCA_038209835.1 Gaiellales bacterium
GAACCCCGCGACGTACACGAAGCTCTTCGACCACATCCGCGAGCTCTACTCGCAGACCCCTGACGCGAAGGTGCGCGGGTACAAGCCGGGAAGGTTCTCGTTCAACGTTCGTGGCGGTCGCTGCGAGACGTGCAAGGGAGACGGGACGATCAAGATAGAGATGCACTTCCTCCCCGATGTGTACGTGCCCTGCGAGACCTGCCACGGCCGGCGTTACAACCGGGAGACGCTCGAGGTGCGCTTCAAGGGGAAGAACATCGCGGATGTGCTGGAGATGTCGGTCGAGGAGGCCCTCGGCTTCTTCGCGAAGATCCCCAAGCTCAGGCGCCGGCTGCAGACCCTGCACGACGTCGGCCTCGACTACATCAAGCTCGGCCAGCCCGCGACGACCCTCTCGGGCGGCGAGGCCCAGCGAGTCAAGCTCTCAGCCGAGCTCTCGAAGATCGCCACCGGCCGCACGCTCTACATCCTCGATGAGCCGACGACCGGTCTCCACTTCGCCGATTTCGAGAAGCTCCTCGAGGTGCTCCAGCGGCTTGTCGACGCCGGCAACACCGTGCTCGTGATCGAACACAACCTCGACGTGATCAAGCAGGCGGACTGGATCGTCGACCTCGGTCCGGAGGGCGGCGACGAGGGCGGAGAGATCATCGCGGTAGGAACCCCCGAAGAGGTGGCTGCGGTCGAATCGAGCGTCACGGGCCAGTTCCTGCGGGAGGTCCTGCCCGCGCAGGCCACTGCGGCCGCTGCCTGAGTCGCACGACCCCGCATCGGGGATCGCTCAGCTCCGGTTACCCTGGCTGTATGAGCAGTCACGCGCCCGCACAGAGCCAGTCGCTTCGCAAGGAGTGGTGGCAGCGGGTGCCGATGGTCCTCACGAGCCCGCGGTCGGTCTTCGCGGCGATGCGAGACGACTCCGACCCCGTGGCGAACGCCCAGCAGGAGCCGGCTCTCCTGCTCATCTTCCTCTCCGGGATCGCGGCCGTGCTCACATTCTCCGTCTCCGCGAACGAGTTCCTGGACGATCCGGCCGTCGATGGTCTCCTGGTCGCGGTGCTCGCATTCCTGGGCGGCGGCATCTACGGCTTCGCGGGGTACTGGCTCGGTGGAGGCGCTCTGTACTGGGGGCAGCGGGGCGCGAAGGGCGAGGGGAGCTACCGCCAGGCCCGGCACCTGCTCGCGTACGCCCTGACGCCGCTCGCTCTCTCGCTCTTCGTCGTCTGGCCGGTACGGGTCGCGATGTACGGAAGCGACAACTTCCGGACGGGAGGAGCCGACGATGCAACGCCCCGGTGGGTGTTCACGGGGATCACGTTCGCGTTCCTCGCCTGGTCGCTCGGCCTCGTGCTGCTCGGCGTCCGCGAGGTGAACGGTTGGACGGTCGTCCGGTCGCTCGGTGCCCTGCTCCTGACGGTCACCGCGCTTCTCATGGTCGCCGTCGTCGCGCTCGTCGTCGGCCGCGGCTGACGGCTCGGCCTCTAAGCCTGGATCCACCGTTTCGAGTGATCGCGGGGCGCCCGGCCGGGCCTCCAGGACGCGCTGCAGACGCGCAGGGTGGGCCGGTCGCCCGTTCAAGCGTTTGCAGCGAGGAGCGCACCGAACGGGTGCAGGCCTGCCGCCTTGGCGGCGAGGCCGGAGCCCGGGCGGGGAGCGGCCTGGCGGGCCGGGTGGGATGCACCGCCCGCGCGAAACGGTGGATCCAGGCTAAGGCCGCGGATCAGCCGGCTGTCGCCTCGCTGACGTACGCCGCAACGTCCTGGATCTGCTGCGCGTCGAGTGCGCCCTGGTCACCGAACGCGGGCATCGCACCCTTGCCGTGGGTGACCCGCTCGACGACGAGGTCGTACGGTGGCTTCGCGTCATCGAGGTTCGGCCCGATGTTTCCGTTCGTCCCGGCGTCAGCCAGCGTGTGGCAGCCTCCGCACCCTGCAGTTGCGAAGACCTCCTTGCCGGCGGCGGCATCTCCCTGCCCGCTCGCGGCATCTGTCGTCGCCGGCTGGTCCGTCGCGGTCGCCGCCTCGGTCGTCGCCGACTCAGTGGTGGCGGCCTCGGTCGTCGCTGGCTGTGTCGTCTCGGCCGGTTGGGTCACGGCAGCGCTCGCCGTACCGCCGTTGTAGTTCACGAGCCAGATCGTGATCCCCGCGATCGCGCCGGCGAACGCCACGGTCAGGACGCTGAGGACGATCAGCGCCTCGACGGTCGAGTCGGGCAGGCGTTTCCTCACGTGCAGAGCCTACGGATCCGGGGTGCTGTGCGTCAACGTCCTACCGGCGCGACCAGGCTCGCCTCGAACAACGCGAGCTCGTCCTCGGGCATCGCGTACGTATGGGCCTCATCCGGGAAGACGCCCGTGCGAACCTCAGCCGCGTACCGCTCGAGCGCGACCTTGGCTTCGGCCGCCAGCTCCGCGTAGCGCTTGACGAATCGAGGCGAACGGCCCTCGTAGAGCCCGAGCATGTCGTGGAAGACGAGAACCTGCCCGTCGCACCCGGCGCCCGCCCCGATTCCGATCGTCGGAACCTCGACCGCCTTCGTGATCTCCTCGGCGACTCGAGCGGGCACGCACTCGAGGACGATCGAGAAGCAGCCGGCCTGCTCGAGCGTGATCGCGTCGTCGAGCAGCTCGTGGGCACGCTTGGCGGTTCGGCCCTGCGCCCGATAGCCGCCGAGCGCAGTCGCTGACTGCGGGGTCAGCCCGATGTGACCCATCACAGGCACTCCGGCTCCGACGATCGCCTCGACACGGCTCAGCATCTGACCCGCGCCCTCGAGCTTCACCGCATCGACGCCGGCTTCCTTGACGAACCGCACGGCGTTGCGGACGGCGTCCTCGTCGGAGACCTGGTACGACCCGAACGGCAGGTCGGCGACGACCAGGGGCCGCCGCGCCCCGCGTGCCGCCGCCCTCGCGAGGAGCAGCATGTCCTCCATCGTCGCCGGCACGGTCGAGTCGTGACCCAGCACGGTCATCGCGGCCGAGTCTCCGACGAGGACAACGTCGATTCCGGCGTCGTCGGCGAGGCGCCCGCTCGGATAGTCGTACGCCGTCACCATGACGATTCGCTCACCCCGCTTCGCCATCTCGGCGAGGTCGGTCAGGGGGAGTTTTCCCGCGGCGGGCGGGCGGGTGCTCATGAATGCTCTCCTTCCAGGATGAGGTTGTCTATGAGTCGGGTACCGCCGACCCGGATGGCGGCGGCGAGGACGAGATGACCGTTCAGGCGGGACCCCTCTACGTAGTCGAGCTCGAGCCCGGGGGTGCGTTCGAGCAGCGCCCGCGCTTCGGAGGCCGGGTCGCCTCCCTGCCGGTAGGCGTCGAGCCCGGCCGCGAGCGCGCGTGGCAGGGCGACGGCCGTCAGTCGTTCGCCCTCCGCCAGATACGCGTTCCGCGAGCTGAGCGCGAGGCCGTCCGGGTCGCGAACGGTGGGAAGCACGCGCAGTTCGAGGTCCACGTTCAGGTCGCGCACCATCTGCTCGACGACCGCCGCCTGCTGGGCGTCCTTCTGCCCGAAGTAGGCGCGATCGGGCCGGACGATGTTGAAGAGCTTCAGACAGACGGTCGCGACGCCGCGGAAGTGCCCGGGCCGCACGTCTCCCTCGAGGCCACGCGCCACCTCCTCGACCTCGACCCACGTCTGAAAGCCCTCCGGGTACATCTCGGCGGGGCTCGGGCTCAGGATGAGGTCGACGCTTGCGGCGGCGGCGAGCCGTAAGTCCCGATCGGAGTTGCTCGGGTAGGAGGCGAGATCCTCCGCGTGGCCGAACTGGGTCGGATTGACGAAGACGCTGACGACGACGACGTCCGTCTCGGCCCGTGCCGCGCGGATCAGCGAGAGATGGCCGTCGTGGAACGCGCCCATCGTCGGGACGAGACCGACGGTGCGGCCGGGGCGGATCGCCCCGAGCTCGCGTCGGAGCTCCCGGATCGTCTCGACGGCCTTCATCGCGTCGCGAGGCTCTCGGTCGCGTCGGCGAGGGCGTCGTAGAGCCGGTCGAGCTGAGGGCGCCGTCGATGGATCTCCCGGCGGTGCAGCTCGATCGTCGCATCGTCGCCCCGAACGAAGGGGCCGGTGGGCTGGAACCCGTTGTGGATCGTCCGGAGCATCAGCGGCTCGAGTGCCTGGGCGGGTGCCTCCGCGGACTCCATGAGATCGGCGGCTGCCCGCTGGAGGGTGACGAGGAAGCTGGCGGCCATTGTTGCGGCCGCGTGGTAGGCAGGGCGGTTCTCGTCGGCGAGCTCGAACGGGGTCAAGCCGAGAAGGCCGGCGAGCGTCCAGCCGGCCGCAACGGCGCCGTCGTCATCGCCGGTTACCGCACCGTAGGCGCCGTCGAACTGCTCGGGGCCGAGCCCTGGCTGGAACGTCTGCAGCGGGTGGAGCCCGAAGCGGCGAGTGTGGGGCCCGAGCTCGGCGATGCTCACAGCTCCGCTCGTATGGGCGATCCACGGGCCTGTCGGAATGTCAGCGGCCACCCCCGCGATCGCCCGATCGGGAACGCAGAGGAGGACGAGTTCCGCACCCGCGCATTCGAGCTCACGGCTGGTGGTCCACACGTCGACCCGCCCGCGCAGGCGCGCGGCCGCAGCCTGGCCGACGCGTCCGGCGCCGACGACACACACTGATCTGAACACTGGCTCCAGTTCCCTTCGGATACCGGGCTTCGGGCCGAGTGTACCCGTTGGGAGGTTGACACCGGGACCGCGGTCTGGTCACGTTTCGCACCAGCAGCGAAGGAGCGAGGACGTGGCACCTGATCGTGTCGTCGCTGCGGCCCCTCTGCGGGCCCGAAAGGGAACGCGACTTTTGTCTGCCGCCACGCGGACCGACCAGCACGGAGAGGAGACGACATGCCAAGGAAAGCATTCGCGCTGACCGACGAGCAGATCGCCAGGATCGTCGGCGCCACGCCGGCCGACGTGGCCGCGAACTGGCCCCTCGTCAAGGGAGCGCTCGAATCGCGGGGGATGCGTGATCCCACGGTGATGATCGCCGCGATCGCGACCATCGGCGTCGAGACCGACGGCACCTTCAGGCCGATCGACGAGGTCGGCGACGTCGCCTACTTCACCCGCATGTACGAGGGGCGATCGGATCTCGGCAACGCGCGCAAGGGCGACGGGGCGCGCTACCACGGTCGCGGCTACATCCAGCTCACCGGACGGAGCAACTACGACGAGTACGGCGTGAAGCTCGGGTTTCCGCTCGAGCAGAAGCCGGAGCTGGCGAAGACGCCAGAGGTCGCCGCCGCGGTTCTGGCCGACTACTTCAAGAGCCGCTCGGTCGATCGCAGCGCGACCAATCACGACTGGGAAATGGTCCGGCGGAAGGTGAATGGCGGGCTGAACGGGTGGGATCGCTTCCGGGATCTCGTCCGCAAGCTCGAGACGGGAAGCGGCCAGAACGGTGAGCCCCTCCCCGAGCCGACGCCGTCGCGCAAGATCTCGAGGACGCTCCAGCTGGCATCTCCCTACATGGAGGGTCCCGACGTCGTACGGGCGCAGCGGGCCCTCGGGGTTCCCGACGACGGCGAGTACGGTCCCGTCAGCGCGAGCGCGGCAGCCGATTGGAAGCGCCGGAGCGGTTACCCCGACGACCAGGTGACGAACTCGCTCTCGACGGACGACCAGCGCTGCCTGCTCGGCAAGAAGAAGCTGCCGGCGGCCTTCGCGGCGCGGGCCGCCCAGCGGGTGACCGCTGGAAACGGCTCGGGTGACCTCCCCGAGCGGGCCGCGGCTCTGATGGAGAGTTGGGCGGATGCCGGCGTCAAGGAGCAGCCGGCCGGTTCGAACAAGGTGCCGCCCCTGCAGAGGCTCGCGCGTGACCTCGGGCTCGCGGACTACTACCGCCAGATGGGCTTTCCGTGGTGTGCGTTCGCCGTGTTCATCTCGGCGCTCAAGGAGGGCGGGGAGACGGCGAAGCAGGGGCTGGAAGGCGGAGCCTTCAACGCGCTCTACTGCCCGGACATCCTCTCCCAGGCCGAGGGCGGTCGCTTCGGCATGCGCGTGATCCCGCAGTCCAAGGCGCAGCGAGGAGACATCGTGCTCTTCGACTATCACCCGGATGGGCCCCGCGCTGAGCACATCGGCCGGGTCACGAGGGCGCCGAGGGACGGAGTCGTACTGACGATCGAGGGCAACTCGAGCGACGCCGTCTCTCGTCGCGAGCGACCGCTCGGGCAGATCCGCGCGTTCGTCAGGGACGTGTAGCTGTACTACGTCGCCCGGAAGACCTGACCCGTCACTACAACGGCCTCGGCTGATACGTAGCCGGGACCGTGAAGATGGGTGCCGGCACGCACGCGTGAAGGGTTGCGATCTCCTAAGCTCCGCTCGAATCGACCGAAGGAGGATCCATGGCGACCACGGAGATCGATCCGGCGAAGGTCGAGCAGTTTGCGGGCACGATGCTCGGTTATCTGAACGGCGGAGCCCTATCGCTCCTGATCAGCGCCGGCTACAGGGCCGGTCTGTTCGAGACGCTGGCGACGCTGCCGCCGTCGACGAGCGTCGAGATCGCGGAGGCTGCCGGCCTCGACGAACGGTACGTGCGCGAGTGGCTCGCCGGAATGGCCGTCGGCAGGATCGTCGAGCTCGATCCGGAGGCGGGGACGTACCATCTGCCCGCTGAGCATGCGGTGTGCCTAACGAAAGCGGCGGGTCCCGACGATCTCGGCTACTTCGCGCAGTTCATCGGCGAGTTCGCGGAGGTCGAGGGCGACGTCGTCGAAGCGCTCAAGGACGGCAAGGGCATCCCATACTCGCGTTACCCACGGTTCCAGGAGCTGATGGCGGGCATGTCGGCGAGCGTCCTCGATGCCTCGCTAATCGACGTTGTCCTCCCGCTCGTCCCCGGTCTCGTCGAGCGCCTCGAGGTGGGGGGCGACGTGCTCGACATCGGGTGTGGGCATGGCCACGCTGTGAATCTCGTCGCTCGTTCGTTCCCTGCCACCAGCGCCGTCGGCTACGACCTCTCGGAGGAAGCGGTCGCGGCTGCGCGAGCGGAAGCACTCGGCCTCGGCCTCTCCAACGCGAGCTTCGCTGTCCGGGACGTTCGGAGGCTCGAAGAGCCTGACCGCTACGACCTCGTGACGGCATTCGACTGCATCCATGACCTGCCGGAGCCCGCGCCGGTACTCGCGTCGATCCACGAGGCGCTGAAGCCGGGTGGCGTGTTTCTGATGGTCGATATCGCAGCATCGAGCCACGTCCACGAGAATCTCGACCATCCGCTCGCGCCGATGCTCTACACGGCTTCCGTCTTCCACTGCATGAGCGTCTCGCTCGCGCAAGGCGGAGTCGGGCTCGGGACGATGTGGGGACAGCAGCTCGCGCTGTCGATGCTCGGCGACGCGGGCTTCACCGATGTCGAGGTCAAGAACATCGAGAGCGACTTCTTCAACGGCTACTACGTCGCCCGGAAGAGCTGAGCTTCCTGGCTACGGCCGCTGCGCCGTCTCGTCCTCGGGCGGCGCACCGGCCCGTGCCGTGGCACGGTTTCGCAGCATCGCGTCGATTCGGCTCTCGGCCAGCATCGTCGCCGGAAGCACTGTGATGGCGAGGAGCGCGAAGGCCACGACGCCGACGGCGAAGATCACTGCCAGAATGACCAGACCAACGCCCATGTTCATGGCGTCACTGTAGAGGTTCAGATGAGCTCGAATCCGATGGCCGACCAGATCGCCGCACAGACGTCGATGGGAGCCGTTCACCTGACGGTGTCCGACCTCGACCGGTCGCTCGACTACTACCGCACGACGATCGGCCTCGGACTTCTCGGCCGCGAGAACGGAGCCGCTTCGCTCGGAACGGGGGACGACGAGCTCCTCGTATTGGTCGAGGAACCCGGCGCGCTTCCGGCCGAGGGCTTCACCGGCCTCTTCCACTTCGCACTCCTCGTTCCGGATCGTCGGAGCCTCGCACGCTGGCTCGCGCACTCCGTCCGTGACGGTGTGCAGCTCACCGGTCTCTCGGATCACTCTGTCAGCGAGGCGATCTATTTGCGCGATCCGGATCACCATGGGATCGAGATCTACGCCGACCGCCCGCGGGAGCTGTGGGAAGGGAAAATCGACAGGATGATGGAGACGGCGCCGCTCGACGTCGAGAGCCTGCTCGGCGAGCTCGCGGATCCTGCCACGGAGTCGTTCGACGGCCTTCCTAGAGGGACGACCATGGGGCATGTCCACCTCTGCGTCGCAGGAATCCCCGAGACGATCGAGTTCTATCGGGACGTCCTCGGCTTCGAACTCATCGTGGCGCTCGGAGACCAGGCTGCGTTTCTCAGCGCGGGCGGCTATCACCATCACGTCGGAGGCAACACCTGGCAGTGTCGAGGCGCGTCGTCTGCTCCGCCGGGCTATGCGGCGCTCCGCCATGCGACCATCGTGCTGCCGGGCGCGGAGGAGCGCGACAAGGTCACCGAGCGAGTCTCGGCGGCAGGACGCGTGCCGGAGGAACATCCTCAGGGATGGCTCGTCCGTGACCCCTCGGAGAACGCGCTTGTCCTCACGGCGCCCTGATCCCGGGGGCATCGGCGAGACGCCGTGCACTGGTGAGTCAGAGGCGAGCACTAAGCACGCAGTCGAGCGGCCGTGGAACGCGGGTGAGATCGAGCACGTCGACGAGCAACCGCGCGTATTGGCTCTTGCGGCCGGCTCGGGTGCCCATGAAGCGCCGAAGCTGCGCGTGAGTGCTGCGCCCTCGCTGGGCCGGCTGATTCTGGAAGGTGCGGAACGATCCGAGATCGCCCTGAGCATCGATGAGTTGCTCCACGGATGCGGTACCAAGCGAGCGGATCAGCTCGTCCTCCAAGTCGGCGACGCACACGTAGAAACCGAGTGTTTCCATCTTGGCGCGGTTGAGGTCGGTTCCGAGTCCGGCCCGCTCGAGCTGGCGTTGGAAGTAGACCTCTTCGCCGGCGTCACAGAGGCCCGCTAGTTTCACGTCGAGCCCCTGGGGACCGAAGAGCTCCAGGTAGCTGGCGATGTTCGTCGCACCTCCCATTGGCACGATGCGGATGCCTTCAGCGTCGAGGTTTCGACCGCGGCGCCCGGCGAGCGCTTCGAGCGCCTGGCGGTCACTCACCCCCTCGACGAGCACGACCGCATGCAAGTCGGCGCCGGCGGCCAGTGGGTCTGCTGTCGCTGAGGGGTCTTCGCCCATAGGCCAGACGTTATCTCCGGTTGCGCCGTGTCCGCCCTGGTGCCTACACTGCGTCGGCGATGCCGATCTACGAGTTCGTCTGCATGAAGTGCGAGAGCCACTACGAGGAGCTGGTTCGTCTGAGCGACCCGGATCCGGCGTGCCCCGACTGCGGGGGGACCAGGGTGGCTCGACAGCTCTCCGTGTTCGCGTCTCACGGCACCGCCGAACAGCCGAGCTTCGGCGGACCCTCCGGCGGAGGCGGTTGTTGCGGCGGTTCGTGTGGCTGCGGCCACTGACCGGCTGACGCGCGCTCAGGAGCTCGCGGCGTTTGCCGCGGACGTCTCGACCTGTACGAACTGTCGGCTCGCGCAAGGGCGCACGCAGGTCGTGTTCGGCGTGGGCGATCCGGACGCGAACCTCATGTTCGTCGGCGAGGCACCGGGCTTCCACGAGGACAAGCAGGGGTACCCGTTCGTCGGGCAGGCGGGAAAGCTGCTCGACAAGCTGCTCGGCGGGATCGAGCTGACGCGCGAACAGGTGTTTGTGGCGAATGTTCTCAAATGCAGGCCCCCCGGAAACCGCGATCCGATGCCCGATGAGATCGAGGCCTGCGAGTCGCATCTTTTCCGCCAGATCTCGCTCATCGAGCCGCGGCTGATCGCGACGCTCGGCAACTTCGCGACGAAGCTGCTCTCCGGGCAGCAGCACGGCATCACGCGCGTGCACGGGCGACCGCAGCAGACGGAGCTCGGAGGCCGGAGCGTGACGCTCTATCCGCTCTACCATCCGGCCGCCGCTCTCTACACCCCGGCGATGCTGAAAACGCTCGAGGAGGACTTCGCCCGCATCCCGTCGCTGATCGCCGACGACGTCGAGTCCCCGGCTCGGGCGAGCGTGGAGGTCGCCGCCGGGCCACCGCCGGCACGGGAGCCGGAACCCGAGCAGCTCGGGCTCTTCTAGCAACTTGGTCGAGCTCGAGTCGTCCTCCCCCGAGGAGACCGAGCGCATCGCCGCCCGGCTTGCGGCGAGCCTCGCCGCCGGCGACGTCGTCGAGGTCGCCGGCGAGCTCGGAAGCGGGAAGACGACGTTCGTGCGCGGCGCGTGCCGGGCACTTGGAGTGACCGTCCCCGTGACGAGCCCGACCTTCACGATCGGCCACAGGTATGCGGAGGGAAGGATTCCCGTCGCGCATCTCGACCTGTACCGGTACGCGAGC
>JBBQXH010000059.1:0-10279 GCA_038209835.1 Gaiellales bacterium
CGCCTTTGGCTGGCTCCGCGAGCGCCTGCTCGATCGCCGCTCGTTCGTCCGCCGACGGCCCCGGCGTGATGTCGATTCGCACGAGGGCAAGCCTAAAGACATCCGCGCCTCCTGACGATACGGACCGGGCAATGCGCCGAGTCGTTCTCGCCTGCCTCTGCCTGGCCGCCCTCGTGCTGGCGCCTGTCGCAGGCGCGAAGGCCGGGAAGTCGTCGTGGGCGGCAGACGACATCTCGACTGTCGTCGCATCCGGCCTCATGGAAGCGACCGGCGGCGATTTCCGGCCCAATGATCCGCTGACGAAAGGCGAGCTCGCCGCGATTCTGGGTGCCCTCGGGAAGTCCCCGGTCGCGCCGACGGCACCCGAGTCGCCTGTGACCCTCCAGGCGCTCGACGCCGCGCTCGTGAAGGCGTCGGGTCTCGCACTGGCCGCCAAGACCGTGCGGATGGCCCTGGTGAACGCCGGCCTCACACCACCTGCCCGGGCGGGAAACGAGGTTGTCGCACGGCTGCTCGGCCTCAGGCTGAACCATCCACAGGAGCAGGACTCGATCGAGCTGCTTCCCGCGAATCCCGTCACGCGCGCGGAGACGGCCTACTCGCTCGCCCGCTTTGTCGAGGCCCGCGGAAGCGGGACGATCGCCGACGTGAGGGCAGCCGCGATGACCTTCTCGGTTCCCGAGCTGAGCGACTGGCAGCGGACGGTGCTACGGCGGGCCGTGAGCTTCATCGGCTACCCCTACATCTGGGGCGGGACGTCCGAGAAGGCGCAGTCGCCCTTCGGGAAGCGCGTGTCCGGCGGCTTCGACTGCTCTGGATTCGTGTGGCGCGTCTACAAGGTCGAGCCCTTCGACGGCGCTCCCGGCCTCGCCACCGTGCTCGAGGGCAGGACGACCTACGAGATGAGTGGCGAGGTGAAGAAGAAGGATCGCATCTCCTTCGATCAGGTCCAGCCGGCCGACGTCGTGTTCTTCGGGTCGAATGGCCCGGCGTCCAAGCCCGGTCAGGTCGGGCACATGGGGATCAACCTCGGCAACGGCTGGTTCATGCACTCGTCGGGTCGTGGCACCACGATCGCGATGCTCAGCGGCTGGTACGCGGACACGTTTGCTTGGGCACGCCGCCCGCTCGCCGAAGCCGGCCTCGAGTAGGGGTCAGCTTCCCCCCTCCGAGCGATGCACGCCTGTCCGACTAGGACAGATACTCACTGCGCGCGTGAATGCCTTTCGCCTTCCCATGGCGGCTCCTGCGGCCGTTGCCGGGATCGTGGTGGCGGGAGTGGCGACCTGGGGGCTGACCTCCACCCCCGTCGCTCCACTTCTTGCCGTTGCGCTCCTCGCCCCGATCGTCTCGATCGCGCTCTATCGCCGCTCTCTCCGAGCCGGTCTCGAGGCGAGCCGGCTGGCTGTCACGGATCGGTTGACAGGCCTCGGTAACGACCGCGGGTTCTTCGACCAGCTCGAGCTCGACCTCGAGCGCGCGCTTCTCGCCGGGGACGCCCTGACGCTCTGCGTCATCGACGTGGACGACTTCAAGTCCGTCAACGATCGATACGGTCATCAGATGGGAGACGCCGTGCTGCTCGAGGTTGCCTCCTGCCTCTCCCACGGGAGCCGCGCGTTTCGACTCGGTGGCGACGAGTTCGCCTTGATCCTCCCCGGGTACGGAGAGGCCGAGGGCCGCGCGATCGTCGAGGATGTTCTGGCCCGGATCGCAGCCGCCGACTATCCGCACGGAGACCAGCTGACCGCCTCGGCTGGAATCGTCACGTATCCAACCCAGGGCGTCGATCGCCCCCAGCTCCTGCGGCTCGCAGACGGCGCCCTCTATCGCGCCAAGGGAGAGGGGAAGAACTGCGTCCGGACCCGCCGCCCCGAGGGCTGGCCGCTCGGCGTGCCGGTGATGCGAACCGGGCACGAGGTGCGTGCGGGCCTTCGACGCTCGGCGCTTGCGCTCGCGAGGGCGGTCGCCGAACGAGAGTCGGAGCGCGACCGGACTGGCGTCACGGTGGCCGATCTTGCGGCTCGGACGGCCAGCCGCCTCGGACTCGAGCCAGAGGAGGCGGAGCTCGTTCGGGTCGCAGGAGGGCTCAACGACATCGGGAAGCTGGCGCTCCCGGACGAGCTGCTCGGGAAGGCCGGGCCGCTCAGCGAGGCAGAGCGCCGGACGGTCGAGAGACATCCCCAGATCGGCTATCGCATCCTCAGCTCTCTCGGGGTCGATCCGGTGGCCACCTGGGTGCTGCATCATCACGAGCGCTGGGATGGGTGCGGCTATCCGTCCCGTCTAGCCGGCGAAGAGATCCCGCTCGGCTCGCGCATCCTGTTCGTCGTCGACGCCTACGAGGCGATGACCACCGACCAGGCCTGGCGCGCGAGCATGACGTCGCGGGCTGCGCTCGCCGAGCTCGAGCGATGCGCGGGCTCGCAGTTCGACCCGGTCGTGGTGGCCGCTTTCGCGGCCGAGCTGGGAGGGTCTGGGCCGCTTCGGCTTGTGGTGTAGCGCGGTACCGGGGGCCCGTCCGGAATCCCCACCACGTCCGGAGGCGGGCGCGTGAGGGCCCCTGGCTGCGTCCTCGGAGGCAGCGTTACTTGCCTAGTAGCGCCGCCTCCTGCGTCCTCGCCAGACACCCACACGCGCGAGTCCCGCCCACGCCGGGTTTCCGGACAGACCCCTACAGAGGGATGTTCCCGTGTTTGCGGGCCGGCCGGCGCTCGCGCTTCTGGAGCGCGATCTCGAGCGCGCTGATCAGGACGGGCCGCGTGCGACGCGGCTCGATCACGTCGTCGATGTAGCCTCGCTCGGCCGCGGTGTAGGGGTTCGCGAACTGATCCTTGTAGTCCTGGATCAGCTCTGCCCTGCGGGCGTCCGGGTCGTCAGCCTGCTCGAGCTCCTTGCGAAACACGATGTTCACGGCCCCTTCGGGGCCCATCACGGCGACCTCGGCGGTCGGCCAGGCGAAGTTGAAGTCGGCTCGGATGTGCTTCGAGCTCATCACGTCGTAAGCGCCGCCGTACGCCTTGCGGGTGATGAGCGCGATCTTCGGCACCGTGGCCTCGCAGTACGCATAGAGGAGCTTCGCCCCGTGGCGGATGATCCCGCCCCATTCCTGCTCGGTTCCGGGGAGGAAGCCCGGCACATCGACGAGCGTGACGAGGGGGACGTTGAACGCGTCGCACGTGCGGACGAAGCGTGCTGCCTTCACCGACGAGTTGATGTCGAGCGTTCCCGCGAGCGCCTTCGGATTGTTCGCCACGACTCCGCTCGGATGACCGCCGAGCCGGGCGAGCCCGCAGACGATGTTCTCCGCCCAGAGCGGCTGAACCTCGAGGAAGTCCCCGTCGTCGACGATCCGGTGGATCACGTCCCGAATGTCGTACGGCTTGTTCGGGTTGTCCGGGATCACCGAGTCGAGCGCCGTGTCCTCCCGATCGGTCGGATCGGACGGGGCGGCGTAGGGAGGCGGCTCGACGTTGTTCTGGGGAAGGAACGACAGGAGGTACCGGGTGTCCTCGAGGACGGCTTCCTCGCTCGGCGAGGTGAAATGGGCGACACCCGACTTCGAGGCGTGCGTCGACGCGCCACCGAGCTCCTCGAAGGTGACCTCCTAGCCGGTCACCGTCTTCACGACCTCCGGCCCGGTGATGAACATGTACGACGTCGCCTCGGTCATGAGGACGAAGTCCGTCATGGCCGGCGAATAGACGGCGCCCCCCGCACACGGCCCCATGACCACGCTGATCTGGGGGATCACGCCGGATGCCTGCACATTGCGCCAGAAGATCTCCGCGTAGCCTCCGAGCGAGACGACCCCCTCCTGGATTCGCGCGCCCCCCGAATCGTTGATTCCGATCAGCGGACAGCCGAACTTGAGCGCCATGTCCATGACCTTGCAGATCTTCTCGGCAAACGCCTCGGACAGCGTGCCTCCGAAGACCGTGAAGTCCTGCGAGAAGACGAAGACCTTGCGGCCCAGAACCGTGCCGTACCCGGTGACCACCGCGTCGCCCCACGGGCGACGATCCATCATCCCGAAGTGCGGGTTCCGATGGCGCACATACCGGTCGAGCTCGACGAAGCTTCCGGGATCGAGGAGTTTCTCGAGACGCTCGCGGGCGAGGAGTTTCCCGCGTTCGCGCTGGCGCGAGATCGACTTCTCGTCGCCCTGGTGCTCCGCCTCCTCGCGGAGCTCTGCGAGGCGCTCGAGCTTCGCGGCAGTCGTCTCCCCGGGTCGATCGCCTGTGGCCGCCATCGTGGCGAGAGCTTATCGCCAGGGAGAGCAACTCCTGGAACGATCCCGCGCGGAGCCTGGCGCACGACGGGCGCCATCTGCGCGCTCTCGGAGAGTACCGTCGGTGACGGGTGGTGGGTTGGACCTCTCTCCCCACCCTGGGTGGGGATTGGGGTCTGGGGTGGGCGCAGTCCGGTGATGCTGAGCCGAAAGCGCCGTCTCGGCGGGCGAATCAGAGCGGGTCGAACGTCCCGAACTCGCTTCGCAGAACGTCGCAGATCTCCCCGAGCGTGCAGAAGGTCGCGAGGGCTTCCCGCATGGGCGGCAGGAGGTTCGCCTCGCCGCGAGCGGCATCGCCCACGCGTGCGAGCGCTCGAGCGGCTGCATCCTGGTCACGCTCGGCGCGGATGTGGCGCGTCCGCTCAGCCTGACGCGATTCGAGCCCGGGATCGATCCGATGGATCTCGATCTCCGCCTCCTCGCCGTCAGCGGTGTACTCGTTGACCCCGACGATCACCCGCTCGCCGGCCTCGATCTGCCGGGCCTCCTGGAACGCCGAGTCCTCGATCTCCGACTGGACGAATCCCGCCTCGATCGCGGCTACCGCACCGCCGAGCTCGTCGATCCGGTCGATCAGCTCCTGAGCCCGCTCCTCGAGCTCCCGGGTCAGGCTCTCGATGAAGTAGGAGCCGCCGAGAGGGTCGGCGGTCCCGGTCGTCCCGGCCTCGTTCGCGAGGATCTGCTGCGTGCGCAGGGCGATCTGCGCAGAGTGCTCGGTCGGGAGGGCGAGCGCCTCGTCGAAGCCGTTCGTGTGAAGCGATTGCGCACCACCGCAGACGGCTGAAAGTGCCTGCACGGCGACTCGAACGATGTTGTTCTCGGGTTGCTGCGCGGTGAGGGTAGACCCGCCCGTCTGCGCGTGGAAGCGAAGCGCCTGCGCCTTCGGGTTCGTCGCGCCGAAGCGGTCCCGCATCGTCCGCGCCCAGATCGTTCGCGCGGCACGGAACTTCGCCACCTCCTGAAAGAAGTCGTTGTGAGCGTTGAAGAAGAAGGACAGGCGCTCACCGAACTCGTCGACTGACAGCCCGGCCGCGATCGCCGCCTCGCAATACGCGATCCCATTCGCGAGCGTGAACGCGAGCTCCTGGACCGCCGTCGATCCCGCCTCCCGGATGTGGTAGCCCGAGATCGAGATGGTGTTCCACCTGGGGAGCCGCTCGCGGCAATAGGCGAACAGGTCTGTCGTGATCCGCATCGACGCCCGGGGTGGGAAGATGTAGTTCCCGCGCGCGACGTACTCCTTCAGGACGTCGTTCTGGACTGTTCCACGTAGCGCCGTTCCGGGAACGCCCTGCTTCTCCGCGACGAGCTCGTATAGGAGCAAGAGGATCGATGCCGGAGCGTTGATCGTCATCGACGTCGAGACCTCGCCGAGCGGGATGTCCGCGAACACACGCTCCATGTCGGCGAGCGAGTCGATCGCGACGCCCGCCCGACCGACCTCGCCGGCACACCGGGGGTGGTCGGAGTCGTACCCGAGTTGGGTCGGCAGGTCGAAGGCGACCGAGAGGCCCGTCTGGCCCCGCGCGAGCAGGTAGCGGAACCGCTCGTTCGTCTCCTCTGCCGACCCGAACCCGGCGTACTGGCGGATCGTCCACGGTCGCCCGCGGTACATCGTCGGATAGGGGCCTCGGGTGAACGGGAAGGTACCCGGCGGCTCCAGCTCGAGCCCGGCGACATCATCGGCCGAATAGACCGGCTTGGTCTCGATGCCGGTCTCGGTCGCGCGTCTCTCGGGCTCGACCGCCATCAGTCGATGACGAACGTGAGCTTCAGGTGAACGTGGTAGTTCGTGATGCTTCCGTTCTCGACGCGGGCCTCGATGCCGTCGACCCAGACGTGCTCGATATTTCTGAGGCTTTCGCCCGCCTTGGCCACTCCTGCCTTCACCGCTTCCTCGATCCCTGAGCCTGTTGCCGTCAATTCGACGATCTTTGCGACCGACATGGGTACCTCCCTGTAGGGGTCCTAGGTGGCCGAAGAATAGACCCGGGTAGACTCCGGCCCGGCGTGGATCTCTACGAGTATCAGGGAAAGCAGCTCTTCGGGGAGTACGGCGTTCCGGTCTCCGTCGGTCTCCTCGCGCTGACGCCAGAGGAAGCGCGCAGCGCGGCAGAGGAGTTGGGCGGCCCCGCCGTCGTCAAAGCCCAGGTGCTCACCGGGGGGCGCGGCAAGGCCGGCGGGATCAAGCTCGCTGCCAGTCCCGACGAGGCGGAGGCGCGAGCTCGAGACATTCTGGGTCTCGATATCCGCGGCCACGTCGTCGAGCGCCTGTGGATCGAGAAGGCCTCGGACATCGCGAAGGAGTACTACCTCTCGGTCACCTTCGACCGGGACGAGAAGAAGCCCCTGTTCATGCTCACCACCGAGGGCGGCGTCGACATCGAGGAGGTGGCCGAGCGCTCACCTGACGCGATCGCGCGCCTTCATGTCGACCCGCTCATGGGCTTTCAGCCGTTCCACGCTCGCTGGCTCTGCTTCCGCGGCGGCGTGACCGACCCGGGCGAGCAGAAGCAGGTCGCGGCGATCATCGCGAAGCTCTACGACACCTTTGTGGCGACGGAGGCGATGCTCTGCGAGATCAACCCGCTGATCGTGACCCCGGGTGGCGAGGTGCGCGCTCTCGACTCCAAGGTGACGATCGATGACAATGCGCTCTACCGGCATCCCCGGCTCGCCGAGTTGCGCGATACCGCTGTGGGTGACCCGCAGGAGCGCCTCGCGCGGGAGAAGGGCCTCGCCTACGTCAAGCTCGACGGCGACATCGGGATTCTCGGCAACGGCGCAGGGCTCGTCATGTCGACGCTCGACGTCGTCGCTCAGGCCGGCGGTCGGCCCGCGAACTTCTGCGACATCGGGGGCGGCGCCCAGGCAGACGTCGTGGTCGGTGCCCTCGAAGTGATCACCGCGGACCCGGTCAGGGCCATTCTCGTCAACATCTTCGGCGGGATCACGCGCGGTGGCGAGGTCGCGAAGGGGCTCCTCGAGGCGCTCGCGCCCATGCAGATCGACGTGCCCGTCGTCGTGAGGATCGACGGTACGGAAGCCGAAGAGGGACGCCGCCTGCTGGTCGACGCGGCTCCCGAGAACGTCCACGTCGAGCACACCATGCTCTCGGCAGCACAGCGGGTCGTGGGGCTCGCGGCCTAGAGAAAGGTCCCCATGGCGATCATCGTCGATAAGGGGACGCGTCTCCTCGTGCAGGGCATCACCGGGCGCGAGGGCGCGTTCCATACCCTGCGCAACAAGGCATACGGGACTGAGGTCGTCGCCGGCGTGACCCCTGGAAAGGGCGGCGAGTCGGTCGATGGGATCCCGGTCTTCGGCTCGGTTCGCGACGCGGTCGCCGAGACGGCCGCGAACACGGCGATGGTGTTCGTGCCCGCGCGGTTCGCCGCGGACGCGATCTACGAGGCCGTCGACGGGGGCATCGAGACGGTGATCGCGATCACTGAGGGGATCCCGGCGCACGACATGCTTCGCGTCTACAACTACATCCGCCCACGCGGCGTGACGATGGTCGGGCCCAACTGCCCCGGTGTCCTCTCCCCCGGCAAGGCGAACGTGGGGATCATCCCCGCCGAGATCTTCTCGCCTGGCCCCGTGGGCCTCGTGAGTCGTTCCGGCACGCTCACGTATCAGATCGGGAACGAGCTGACACGGCTCGGTATCGGTCAGTCCTCTATCGTGGGAATCGGGGGGGACCCCGTCGTCGGGTCGTCATTCGTCGACGTCCTCGCGAAGTTCGAGGCCGACCCCGAAACCAAATACGTGATCATGGTCGGCGAGATCGGCGGAAACGAGGAGGAGAAGGCGGCCGCGTTCATCGCCGAGCACATGACGAAGCCCGTCGTCGGCTACATCGCCGGTGTCACGGCACCGCCTGGGAAGACCATGGGCCATGCCGGCGCGATCATCTCGGGCTCCTCGGGCACCGCCGCCGCGAAGAAAGAAGCACTCGAGGCGAATGGCGTCCGTGTGGGACAGAGCCCGACCGAGGCCGCTGAGATCCTCGCCGAGCTCGTCCGCGGGGGATAGCGACACCAAACATGTGCATGCTACAGTATGCGCATGTTTAGTCGCCGGGTGCAGATCCTAATCGACGAAGAGCGTTACACGCGGCTCGAGCGTGAGGCCTCGCGGACCCACCGATCTGTCGCCGCGGCGATCCGCGATGCGATCGACCGCGCGTATCCGCCCGACCTCGAAGCGAAGCGAGCCGCGGTCGACCGGATTCTCGCCGCCGCGCCCATGGACGTGCCGGAGACGGTAGAGGAGCTCAAGAAGGAGCTCGACGAGGCGCACGATCGCGTGCCGTGATCGTTGCCGACAGCACGATCCTCGTTCACGCGGTCGGTACCGAGCACCCGCTGCGGGCGCCAAGCGGTGCGCTGCTGGCAGCTGCAAGGGCCGGCCTTGTGGCTCTGACGACCACCCCTGAGGTCATTCAGGAGTTTGTGCACGTGCGGGCGCGTCGCGCCGGCCGTGCAGATGCCGTAGCGCTGGGCCGGGACTACGCCCTAGGTCTGGCGCCTCTCGTTGCAGTCGATGAGGACGATCTCACTGCTGGGCTCGAGATCTACGAGCGAACGCGGCTCGGGTCCTTCGATGCCGTGCTCGCCGCGGTCGCGCTCCGGCGGGGGCACGTACTGGCTTCCGCCGACCGTGCCTTCGGCGAAGTTCCAGGTCTGCTCCATGCGTCACCTGGCACAGCTGCGTTCACCGCTCTCTGGGGAGAGTCGTCTGAGCCGCCGATAGACTGAGTCGCGGTGGACCCGATCTCCTTCGCCCGAGGTAACCCGTCGCCTGACATCCTTCCGGTCGAGGCGATGGCCGATTGTGCGCAGGCCGTCATCGCGCGCGACGGACGGACGATTCTCAACTACGGACCCGCTGGCGGGTACGCGCCGTTTCGCGAATGGATCGCCGCCCAACACGGTGTCGAGCCGTCGCAGGTGATCATCTCGACCGGCTCGCTCACGGGGTTCAACTTCCTCATGCGCCACCTGTTCGCCGGCGGCGGCCGCGCGATCATCGAGGCGCCGAGCTACGACCGGACGATCGGCGTCCTGCGGTCGGTTGGCGCCGAGATCGAATCGGTGCCGCTCTCCGATGCCGGGCTCGACCTCGACCGGCTCGAGTCGCTCGTCTCGCAGGGCGCGACACCCAGGGTGCTCTACACGATCCCCACCTTCCAGAACCCGTCCGGCCGCACGCTTCCACTCGAGCAGCGCGAGGCGCTCGTCGAGCTCGCGAACGCGAAGGGGTTTCTCATCTACGAGGACGACCCCTACCGCCTCGTGCGCTACTCGGGCGAAGCCCTGCCGAGCATGTACGAGCTGGCGGGCGGGCGGAACGTCATCTTCTCGACGTCGTTCTCGAAGACCGGTGCGCCTGGCCTGCGAGTCGGCTACATGATCTTGCCGGCGGAGCTGGTGAAGCCGATCGAGACGATCGCTGCGTCGACGTACATCGGCCCGCCGCAACTGCCTCAGGCGATGCTGCACGAGTTCATCTCGCGCGGCCTGTTCGAGTCGAACCTCGAAGTGGTCTGCGCGGAGCTACGGGCGAGACGGGATGCGATGCTCGCCGGACTCGAGGCGGAGCTCCCGGACGATGCCGCCTGGAGCCACCCCGACGGTGGCTACTTCCTGTGGGTCGACCTGCCGGCGGGAGTCGGCGTCGACGCCCTGTTCGACCGTGCTGCGCAAGCCGGCCTTCAGTTCGTGAAGGGCACCGACTTCTTTGCGGACGGACGGGGCGAGGAGTCGCTGAGGCTCGCCTTCAGCTTCCCGTCGGTCGCCGAAATCGACGAAGGCGTGAGGCGGCTCGGCGCGCTGGTACGCGACGCCGCGTCCGTCCCCGCCTAGAGGCTTGATGTGGAATGATCGCACGTCTGGATGAGGACCTGCACACGGCGGATCGCGGCCGCCTCGATCGGCACCAAGGCCACCAGCCTTGCCACCGATCGAGTCGACCACGCTCCTT
>JBBQXH010000060.1:0-10198 GCA_038209835.1 Gaiellales bacterium
TGGGCTCCATCGAGGACGACGGGATCTTGTACGGGTTGACGACGAACGCCTTGATCAGGAGGACGGCCGCGACCGCGATCGCAATCGTCAGCCCCCAGTCGACGATCGTCCGCCACGGGCTGGGACGCCCAGCCGTCAGCCGGTCGATGGGACCTCTCAGCTGATGCTCCGCTCTGCGCTCTTGCTGCGCCGCCAGGCCTCGATCCGGGCGTGGTCGCCCGAGAGGAGGACGGCGGGAACCTGCCAGCCTCTGTACTCCGCTGGACGCGTGTAGTGCGGATACTCGACGCCACGGTCGAGCTCGTTCGAAAAGCTCTCCTCGATGACGCTCGAAGGGTCTCCGAGCGCGCCCGGGAGCCGGCGCACAATCGCGTCGAGCAGCACCATCGCCGGCAGCTCGCCTCCGGAGAGGACGTACGGGCCGATCGAGATCGAGTCTGTCGCGAGATGCTCGACCACCCGCTCGTCGAATCCCTCGAACCGAGCCGAGAGGAGCGTGAGGCCCCCCTCTGCCGCCAGCTCCTCGACCAGCGGTTGATCGAGCTGACGGCCCTGAGGCGAAAACGCCACGACTCGCCGATCCGGCCGGCCACCGTAGACCGCCTGCAACGCAGCATCCACGACGTCGACGCGGATGACCATGCCGGCGCCACCACCGTAGGGCTCGTCGTCGATCTGCCCGGCGCGAAGAGGCGTGAACTCGCGATAGTTGAAGAGGCGCAGATCGAGCTCCGTGCCGAGGACGGCCGCCACCGGGCGCTGCTCGGTCATCCAGGAGAAAGCGTTCGGAAGAAGCGTGAAGACGTCGATCTGCATCGGGCGGCCCCGCACTCTACCTACGAGGCTTCAACGAACCCGGCGGCGATGACGATCCTGCCTGCGCCGAGATCGACGCTGCGAATGCAGTCCTCGACGAGCGGGAGCGCGGCACCCGTGTCGAGGTGCAAGACGTCGTTTGCGACCCCCGGTGCGACCTCCACAGCATGTCCGACCGGCCGCCCTTCCTCGTCCTCGACGGCGAGCCCGACCAGCTCGAAGGCGTAGTACTCTCCGTGAGGAAGCGCCGGCAGCTCCTCCGCCGGAAGCTCGATCTCTGCCCCGCGCGAAACGGGGCGGTCGAGTCGGATCACCGGGCGCCCACCCGCCTGTTTGAGCGCGACAACCGTCGCCGTCTCACCGCCGACGTACACACGGGCACCAACCGCGAACCGGTCAGGGTCACCGCTCGACGCCTCGACAGCAAAGGATCCATCGAGCCCGTGCGGCCGCCCGACCCGGCCGACCGAGACCCATCGCGTCATTCGACGATCTCGAGCAGCGTTCGCTCGCCGCGCTTCGTCCCGCTTGCGCGCACGAGCGTGCGGAGGGCACGCGCGATGCGCCCCTGCTTGCCGATCACCTTGCCGAGGTCGTCGCTCGCCACGTGAAGCCGCAGGATCACCGCGTCGTCGCGCTCGACCCGCTCCACGCGCACGTCGTCGGGCCTGTCGACGAGACAGCGCGCGAGGTAGGCGATGAGCTCCTCCATCAGGGGGAACTAGTAGTGCTTCCGGCCGGAAATACGGTCATGATCCTGGCGGCGAGAAGCAAGCCGGGCAAGGACGCAGGGAGCGTTCGTATCCGGAGGATACGGGCGCGACCGAGGACGCCGACCGGCGCCGCTTTGCAGCCGGCAGGGCACGATCGTCTTTCCGGCCGGGGGCACTCAAATGCCCTGGGTCTTCATGAGGCGCTTGACCGGATCCGTCGGCTGGGCGCCCTTTGCGACCCAGTCTCGGATCTTCGTCTCGTCGAGATCGATCACGGACGGATCCGTTTGCGGGTTGTAGCGCCCGACGATCTCGATGAACCGGCCGTCCCGCGGCGACCGGGAGTCCGCGACGACGACCCGGTAGATCGGGTTCTTCTTCGAGCCCACACGGGCGAGTCTGATCTTGGTTGCCATACCTCTCCTATCTCCTCATTTGACCTTGGGCGACGAGCGACTGCAGATTCGGCTGCTTGCCGCTCCCGATCTGCTTCATCATCTTCTCCATCTGCTTGCGCCCGTTCAGCAGCTGATTGACCTGCTGCACGGACGTCCCGCTCCCTCGCGCGATTCTCTGGCGGCGCTGCCCCTTGATGATCTCGGGGTGCGCGCGCTCCTGCGCCGTCATCGAGAGGACGATCGCCCGTACCCACTCGAGCTGCTTGTCATCCACGTTGACGCCCTGCAGCTGCTTTCCGAGGCCCGGGATCATGCCCATGACGCTCCGGAGCGGCCCCATCTTGCGCATCATGTCGTAGGACTTCAGGAAGTCGTCGAACGTGAACTTCCCCGCCTTGAGCCGGGCCTCGAGCTCCTCCTGCTCGTCCTCCTCGGCGGCCTCCTCGGCCTTCTCGATCAGGGTCAGGACATCGCCCATCCCGAGGATCCGAGAGGCCATGCGATCGGGATGGAAGGGCTCGAGCTGGTCGAGCTTCTCGCCGGTCGAAGCGAACTTGATCGGCTGCCCCGTGACCGCTTTGACGGAGAGCGCGGCGCCACCGCGCGCGTCGCCGTCGAGCTTCGTCAGGATGACGCCGTCGAAGGCAACTTGCTCCTGGAACGACTCGGCCACGTTCACAGCGTCCTGGCCGGTCATCGAGTCGAGGACGAGGAGAACATTCGTCGGCTTCGTCTCCTTGCGGATCGCGACGAGCTCGTCCATCAGCTCCTCGTCGACATGAAGCCGGCCGGCGGTGTCCACGATCAACACGTCCCGACCCTGGGCTCTCGCCTGCTCGAGCGCCCACCGGGCGACCTCGACCGGATCCTTCGTGTCGTCGCGGCGATAGACGGGCACCTGGATCTGCTTCCCGAGCTGCTCGAGCTGATCGATCGCGGCCGGCCGTTGAAGGTCGCACGCGGCGATCGCGGGAGCCTTGCCGTCCTTCTTTCGCAGGTGGAGCGCGAGCTTCGCGGAGGCCGTCGTCTTTCCCGAGCCTTGCAGCCCGGCGAGCAGGATCACCGTCGGCGGACGACCCGAGAAGGCGAGCTTCGAACTCCCCTGCCCCATCAGGGCGGTGAGCTCCTCGTTCACGATCTTCACGACCTGCTGACCAGGGGTCAGGCTCTTCGTGACCTCGGCGTCGAGGCATCGCTCCTTGACCGTCGCGACGAACTCCTTGACGACCTTGAAGTTGACGTCGGCCTCGAGCAGCGCGAGCCGTATCTCGCGCATGGCCTTCGTGACGTCCTCCTCGGAGAGACGCCCGCGTCCGCGCAGGTCGCCCAGAACACCCTGGAGCTTCTCGGAGAGCGAATCGAACATCGTGGGATTGTACGGGCCGGCGCGAGCGGGCCCTCGTATCAGGTGACTACCCCTCCGGCTCGTCCTCGTCGGGGCCCCCGCCCGAGACGAGCGCCCGGGCGAACTCGGCAGCGTCGAAGGGCTGGAGGTCGTCGATCCCCTCCCCCACACCGACGAGCTTCACGGGTAGGCCGAACTCGTGTCCGATCGCGACGACGATCCCGCCCTTCGCGGTGCCGTCGAGCTTGGTCAGCGCAACGCCGGTCACGTCCACTGCCTCGTCGAAGAGCTTCGCCTGACGCAGCCCATTCTGGCCGGTCGTCGCGTCGACGACGAGGAGGGTTTCGTGGGGTGCCCCTTCCAGCTTCGACGCGATGACGCGGTGGATCTTCGCGAGCTCCTCCATGAGACTCGACTGCGTGTGCAGGCGACCCGCCGTGTCGACGATGACCACGTCGCGTCCCCGAGCCTCTCCGGCCGCGATCGAGTCGAACGCCACCGCCGCCGGATCGCCGCCCCGCGTCGAGCCGACGAAGTCGGCACCCGCACGCTCCGCCCATATCTCGAGCTGCTCGTCGGCCGCTGCGCGATAGGTGTCAGCGGCTCCGACCAGCACCGACCGACCGGATTCGCGCAGGCGGCTCGCGAGCTTCCCGATCGTGGTCGTCTTGCCGGCGCCGTTCACGCCGACCACGAGGATCACCGACGGTGTGCCGTCGAGATGGAGCCTCGGTTCCTCCTCGGGAGCAGCCAGCTCGCCGAGGACGTCCTGGAGGCCCTCCATCACCTCCTCGTCAGTCTTCGGCCGGCGCTTCTCGAGCCGCTCGACGATCTCCTGCGTCGTCTCGACACCGATGTCAGCCGAGATGAGCACCTCCTCGAGCCGCTCCCACGTCTCGAGATCGTTCGGGTCGTAGCGCCAACCGGTCAGCCCGCGCGCAAACGCCTGCCGGCTCTTCGTGAGACCCGAGCGCAGCCGCCGGAACCGTCGCTTCTTCTCGGGCTCGGTGTCCTCCGGCTCCTCGTCGCCGAGCAGCTCGGCCCAGGTGCGCGTCACGCCGAGGCGACGACGTATCGCGCCCTAACGGGCGCGATGAGCCTCCGTGGCCGGCTCACGCCGTCCACAGCGCGGCGCTCACGCGCCTTGCCCCGCTGCGCGGCCCGCCTTCGGCGTGCCTTGCAGGCGTTTCGAAACGATCTGGGAGATCCCGTCGCCGCCCATGGTCACGCCGTAGAGGATATCGGCGGCCTCCATCGTGCGTTTCTGGTGGGTGATGACGATGAACTGGGCCCGATCCGAGTAGCGGCGAAGGAGATCGACGAAACGGCCGATGTTCGTGTCGTCGAGGGCCGCCTCGACCTCGTCGAGCAGGTAGAAGGGGCACGGACGCACGAGAAAGAGGGCGAACAGGAAGGACAGCGCGCCGAGCGCCTTCTCGCCGCCTGAGAGCAGCGACAATCGGGTCACCTTCTTTCCGACGGGCCGTAGCTCGACCTCGACGCCCGGCTCCTCGTCGGCCTCCGGGACCGTGAGACGCAGGCGGCCCTCCCCGCCTGGGAAGAGCGCGGCGGCGACCTCGTGGAAGTGGCGCTCGACCGCGGCGAAGGTCTCCTCGAATCGTCGTTCGACGGTCTCGGCGAGCTCGTGCCGGAGCTCCTCGAGCTCGCGCAACGAGCGCTCCATGTCCTCCCGTTGCTCGCTGAGCTCGGCGAGGCGCGCCTTCTCCTGCTCGAGCTCCTCAGCGGCCAGAGGGTTGACCTGGCCAAGCTGCTCGCGTCGCCGCTCCAACCGCCCGAGCGTCGTCTCGACCTCCTCGCGCTCGCCGTCCTCGAGCGCCTCCGGGTCGGCATCCTCGGGAAGGCGGGCGATGACGTCGTCCCGCTCGGCGCCTAGGCGCGCCGCCTCGACCTCGAGGCCGGAGACCGTCTGTGCCGCATCGCTCGCCGCACGCCGAAGCTCCACCTCTTGTGCGCCGAGACGCCTGAGCTCTTCGCCAAGTGCAGCGCTCGAGGTGCCACCCGCATCGACCCGTGCCTGAAGCGCAGGCTCGAAACGCTTCCCGGAAGAGCCTGCTGCCGCCAGAATCGCGCAGAGGCGCTCGGCTGCGTCCGCCAGCCGCTCGACGAGCTCTGCCTCCTCCGGCTCCACCGTAGGAGGCATCAGCGCTACCGAGGCTCGCGCACTCGTGACCCGGTCGCGCGCGGCCCGCTCGATCTCGAAGACCTCCGACGCTCGGGCGGTGGCCTCGGCAGCCTCCGCCTCGAGCCGTTCGGCCTCCACGGCGAGAGCGCGGCGGCGAGCATGAAGCTCGATGAGAACGCTCTCAGCAGCTTTCCCTGCGAACCAGAGCTGGCCGCTCGACGGGTCGTAGCCGTGACCTTCCCGCGTTACCCCGACGCCACGCTCGACTCGAGCGAGATCGCCCGGCTCGACCACCCAGACGTCCTGCAGGAGTGCAACGACGCGGTCGCCACCCGCCAAAGGGCGCGCGTGCTCGGAGAGGCGCTCGCCGCCGGAGGGCGGTGAGGCAGGCTCGGACGCGGCCCTGCCACGAGGAGGAACGAGAACCATCAGCGGGCCGAGGCCCCCCGTTCGTGCTTGCTCGGCAAGTCCGAAGGCGAGATCCGGGTCGTCCGCCAGCACCGCCGCCGCACGGGACGCGAGGGCGGCCGCGACCGCACGCTCGTAACCCGCATCCACGTCGAGGAGCGAGAGCGCGAGCTGCGCTCCTTTGTCGGCGAGCGCCCTGGCAGCCGGTGGGAGACCCTCGCGTTCTGCGAGGCTGCGATCGAGCGCTTCGAGCCGCTCGGCCGCGAGGCGCGACGACGCGTCGAGCGTTTCTCGCTCGTGGAGCGCTGCGCGCGAGGTCTTCCCGGCCTCGCGGAGTGTGTGGTCGGCCTCAGCCAGCTCGTCGAGCGGCGACGTGTCGCGTGGGGCGTCGGCCAGAGCCCGCGCCCGCGTCGCCTCCCTCCGCAGGGCTGCAGCAGCCTCGTCCGCGTTCTCGCGACGCACCACGAGTCGCTCGGAGGCGCTCCGGAGACGATAGAGCGCCGCCGTAGCCTGTTCGTGGCGGCGAGCCGCCTGCTCCAGCTCCTCCTCCGCACGACGGCGCTCGACGAGAAGGCCTTCGAGACGTTCCTCCCGTCGCGTCCTCTCGAGCGTCGCCTGGGCACGCCTGTCGTCGAGCCCGGAGAGCCGCTCGTCGAGTCGCGCGAGCTGTCCGGTTCGCAGACGGACGTGAATCCGCTCGATCTCGACCGCGAGCTTCTCTGCACGCTGGGCCGCGGTCGCCTGGAGCGCGAGCGGGCGAAGCCGTTTGCGCGCCTCCTCCTGGAGCGAGCGCGCCTTGTCAGCCTGGATCGCCACCCGTGCGAGCTTCAGCTCCGCCCGGTGGCGGCGCTGCTTGAAGCTGCCGAGCCCTGCCGCCTCCTCGATCAGCGCTCGCCGCTCGGCGGGCCTCGACGACAGGACCTGCTCGACGCGACCCTGACCAATGACAGCGTGCATCTCGTGCCCCAGGCCGGCGTCGCCGAGCAGCTCGAGGACGTCAGTCCGGCGCACCGAGGCGCGGTTGATCAGGTACTGCCCCTCCCCTCCCCGGTGCAGGCGGCGCGCAATCGAGAGCTCGGAATACGGCAGCGGCCCGTCGCCGGCCGTGTTGTCGAAGAGGAGCTCGACCTCGCAGTGGTCGACGCCGGGACGCCCCGCCGCGCCCATGAAGAGCACGTCCTCGGGCTTCTCCGCGCGGAGCGCGCTCGCCGCAAGGCTCCCTGCGGCCCAGACGATCGCGTCGGCGACGTTCGACTTCCCGGAGCCGTTCGGACCGACGATTACGGCGACTCCCGGCTCGAGGCGAACCTCGACAGCGTCGGGAAACGACTTGAAGCCGCGCAGCTTGATGGACCGCAAGTGCATTGCGGGTGACAGTCTGACAACCCGTGCGGCGGGCAAGGAGCGAAGCGACGCGCAGCGGACGGCGGAGCCGGCCGCGAAGTCCAGGCCACGGAGCGGCCGTATCCCCTGCACAGCAAGGAGCGAAGCGACGCGCAGCGGACGGCGGAGCCGGCCGCGAAGTCCAGGCCGCGGAGCGGCCGTATCCAGCTCGCCGCAGCCGGGCCGTATCCAACGCAGCCGGCCTTACTCTGTCTCGCTCCCCAGTCCAGCCACCCGTTCGAGCGCGTGTTTCGCCGCGGTCTGCTCGGCGCCCTTCTTCGATGCGCCCGATCCGACTCCCCACTCCTCGCCCGCGACGACCGCCGCGGTCGTGAAGCTCCGCTCGTGCGGAGGGCCCTCGGTCGCGAGCACCGTGTACGCCACCACAAGCCCGAGCTTCGCAAGCTCCTCCTGGAGATCCGTCTTGTAGTCGACATGGGTTGTGAGCGCGTACTCGATCCTTTCCGCGAACGCCTCGACGATCGGCTCCCGGATCCGCTCGAAGCCGTAGGTGAGGTAGGAGGCGCCGAGTGCCGCCTCGATGAGCGCCGAGATGACGTTGCGGTTGGTGGCGAGCCTGGCGAGATCCTCACCCGAGGCGAGGCCCTTGCCGCGCTCGACAAGCCGGGGGCCGAGATCGAGCTTGCGTCCGACGACCGCGCAGCTGGAGCGGCTGACGACGTTCGCGCGGATCTTCGTCAGGCGCCCTTCGGGGAACTCCGGGAAGGCCTCGAAGAGCGCCTGCGCAACGGCAAGCTCGAGCACGCTGTCGCCGAGGAACTCGAGCCGCTCGTACGAGAGCGAGCGGTCCTCGACGAAGGACGGATGCGTGAAGACACGGTCGCGGAGCGCCGCGGGAAGCTTCTCGATCAGCTCGAGAAGCTCTGACAAGCCGTTAGCTGCGTGCTGCGATGAAGTCGACGGCCTGGCCGACGGTCTGGATGCCTTGGGCATCCTCGTCCGAGATCTTGACCCCGAACTGGTCTTCCAGCTCCATGATCAGCTCGACTAGGTCGAGCGAGTCGGCATCGAGATCCTCCTGGAACGACGCGGCCTCGGTGATGTCACCCTCGTCGACTCCGAGCTGCTCGACGAGCACCTCCTTGACCCGCTCCAGGATCTCCTCGCGCGATGCGGCCATGTTCTGTCTCTCCTCGAGTTCGTCTGTTGAGCGCCAGCAGTGCCGGCGGACGCCGGATGCTACCACGCTCGCGCGGCTACGTCCGCAGAGCTCCGACGCGCGTGGACAGCTCGCCGGCCATTCGGGCAATCACGTCATGGCTCACGCCACGCGCGCTGAGCTGGATCGCGTTTCGGATCGCCCGCCGGGACGAGTTGCCGTGGGCGATCGTGGCCAGGCCCTTGAGCCCCAGCAGGTACGCCCCACCGTAGGTGTCGGGATCGAGCCGGCTCCTCAGCGAGAGCGCTGCGGGTCTGATCATGAGCGCGCCGACCTTGCCGCGCTGCGACTTCACGACCTCCTCGCGGAAGCCGTCGAGCACGGTACGGATCGTGCCCTCGAGCACCTTCAGTGCCATGTTCCCGGTGAACCCGTCACAGACCACGACGTCCGCCCCGCCCTCGAGGAGCAGCCGGCCCTCCATGTTGCCGACGAAGCGGATTCCGGGCTCTTCGGCCAGCAGGCGGTGCGCCTCGCGCGTGAGACGGTTTCCCTTCTCGGGCTCCTCGCCAATCGAGAGCAGCGCCACCTCGGGTTCCGGGATACCGATGACCTCCCGGGAGAAGATCGTCCCCATGTGAGCTGACTGCACAAGGTGCTCAGGCCGGGCGTCGGCGTTGGCGCCCGCATCGATCAGAACGGAGACCCGGCGCATGGCTGGCAGCGGTGCCGCGATGGCGGGTCGGCTGACATCGGGAAGGCGTCCGATCTCGAGCAATCCTGCCGCGAGCATGGCGCCCGTGTTCCCGGCTGAGACGACGACGTGCGCCTCCCCCCGGGCGACAGCCCTGCAGGCGGTGAACAGCGAGCTCGCCCGTTTGTCCCGTGCGGCGTCCGCCGGCTTCTCGTGCATGCCGACGACCTGCGGCGCATCGACGATCTCGAGGTCCGGTGCGAGTGGCTGGATGACGTCGCGCGGCCCGAACAGCACCGGCTCGATCTCGTTCGAGAGCGCTTCTCGCGCGCCGGCCACGATCTCATCGGGGGCATGGTCGCCGCCCATCGCGTCGACGGCGACTCGGATCCGCATGTCTCTAAGGCGCGGGCGTCTCGAGCGGCTCGACCTCGCGGCCCCGATAGGTGCCGCAGGTCGGGCAGACGTGATGAGGACGCTTCGGCTGATGGCATTGCGGGCACTCGACGAGCGCCTGGGGCTGAAGCTTGTGCGTCGCACGGCGCTTGTCCCGCCGGGATTTGGACGTTTTTCGCTTGGGAACCGCCATGAGCCGGAGGAGTATACCTGCGCCCGGTGTTACAGCAGGTCAGCCAACTTGGAGAACCGAGGGTCGAGCTCGGGGGGCCCGCAGGTGCAGGTTGCGACATTCAGGTTCGCACCGCAGCCGGCGCAGAGACCGGCACAGTCCTCGCGGCAGAGGATCTTCTCCGGGAGCTCGAGCACGATCCCGTCGCGCGCCCAGGCCGAGAGGTCGAGGCGTCCTTCGAGCAGGTACGGGGTTCGGAGCTCGTCGTCGTCGGGCGACGTCGCCTGGTACTCGCGGCCCCTGAACCGGATTGGCACGGCCGCCGGCTCGAGGCAGCGAAAGCAGGGGCCTTCGAGGCTGACATCGAGGGCGAGCTCGAACAGCGTCCCGGTCGCCAGCTGGCTGATCGAGAGCGATCCTTCCGGATCGGCCGGAACCGGCTCGTACCGCTGTCCGCCCAGCTCGAGCGGCTCGAGCTCGATTTCGAGGCGGTCCTCGTAGCGCTCTCCAGATCGCTGGCGCAGCGTCCGGAGGTTGAAGTACGTCATGAATCGAGAGTAGCCGCAAGGAGCGAAGCGACGCGCAGCGGACGCCGGAGGCGGCCGCGAAG
>JBBQXH010000061.1:0-10161 GCA_038209835.1 Gaiellales bacterium
ACGTCGCGCGGAAGAAGCACGTCGATGCTGCGCTCTCGACCGGGAGCGGATTCGGCGGGTTTCAGTCGGCCATGATCTTCGCCCGTCCGCCCGAGCTTCAGGAGGCGAGCCGATGAGCGCCGAGCCCGCATCGCGCACGGTCATCACCGGCCTCGGTGTCGTCGCGCCGAACGGGATCGGCACCGAGGCGTGGTGGAAGGCCACGCGGGAGGGGAAGAGCGGGATCAAGCGGATCACCCGGTTCGACCCCTCGAAGTACGCCACCCAGCTCGCCGGGGAGGTCGACGGGTTCGAGGCCGCCAACTACATCGAGCAGCGACTGATCGTGCAGACCGACCGCTGGACGTGGATGGCGCTCGCCGCGGCCCAGATGGCGGTCGAAGACTCCGGGTTCGACACCACGTCGCACGATCCCTACCGGATGAGCGTGATCACCGCGAGCTCGTCAGGCGGCAACGAGTTCGGCCAGAACGAGATCCAGAACCTCTGGGGGAAGGGTCCGATCTTCGTCGGGGCCTACCAGTCGATCGCGTGGTTCTACGCGGCGACAACGGGACAGCTCTCGATCAAGTACCGGATGAAAGGACCCTCGGGCGTCATCATCGCGGAGGGTGCGGGTGGATTGGAAGCACTCGCGCACGCACAGCGCACGATCCGCCGCGGGGTCGACTTCGTCGTCAGCGGAGGGACCGAGGCGCCCATCGGCCCCTATGCACTCACGTGCCAGCTCCGGAACAGGCGGCTGAGCGAGGCCAGCGACCCCGCTGACGCCTACCGTCCCTTCGACGCGCGCGCCAACGGGTACGTGCCCGGCGAGGGTGGGGCGATCATCACGGTCGAGAGCCTCGAGAACGCGCAGCAGCGCGGCGCGCCGAACGTCTATGGAGAGATCATCGGCTACGGGGCGACGAACGACGCCGCCGATCCGTTCCAGCTGACCGGCGACGGACGGCTCCTCGCCCGGGCGATGTCGCTGGCGCTCGAGAGGGCCGATGTCGCACCGGAGCAGATCGACGCGATCTTCGCCGACGCAGCGGGAACGCCCGCGGGCGACGCGGCCGAGGCCAGCGCGATCAAGGAGGTGTTCGGCAACCGGGCCGCCGACGTGCCCGTGACCGCGCCCAAGACGATGGTCGGACGGCTGTACGCCGGCGGGGCACCGCTCGATGTGGCCGCGGCATTGCTCTCGATGCGAGACGGCTGCCTTCCTCCGACCATCAATCTCGACCACCCGGCGGACGGCTGTGACCTGAACTTCGTGACGGGGGAGGCTCGCGACGCGAAGCTCGAGACCGTCCTGGTCAACGCTCGCGGCTTCGGTGGGTTCAACAGCGCGCTGGTGCTCCGGCGGAGCGTTCCAGCGTAGCCCTGAACGCGATGGGCGCGGTCGCGCCGCAGGACCACCGGAGCATCGCCTCGCTGCTTTCGGCGGCTGCATGCCTGCATGCCGATCGCCCCGCGGTGGCGCTCGGACCGGACGAGCTCAGCTACCGGGAACTGACGACCGCGGTCGATCGACTCGCCGCCCGGATGCTCACTGCCGCCGGAGGGCCGAAGGCCGCCCCCGACCTCCAGGGAGCCCGGGTCTGCCTGATCGCCCCGAACGTGCCCGCCCTCGTCGTCGGCCTGTTCGCGACCTGGCGCCTTGGAGCTGTCGCGGTGCCCCTGAGCGCGCGGCTGCGCGAGCACGAGCTGTCGGGCATTCTCGAGAACGCCGAGCCGATACTCGTCCTCTCGGTCGGTGCACACCTCGGTTACTCGTTCGTCGACCTCCTCGCCCGGTTGCTCCCGCGCCTCGAGAGCGTGCGAGTCTGCCTCTTCCTGGGCAAGGACGCGGAGGTCGAGGACGAGGTCTCTGGGCCGGCCGCCGTCACTGGGGAGCCGCTCGAGCCAGCCATCGGGGCGATCCTCTACACCTCAGGGACGACCGGGGCTTCGAAGGGTGCCCTGCTGACGCATCGGAGGGAGATCGAGGGCGCTCCCCTGCTTGCGTCGATCCTCTCCCTCAAGCCAGCCGACGAGGTCGCCTTCCCCGTACCGATCTCACATGCGTTCGGGCTGACGTGTCTGCTTTCGACGTTCTGCGCCGGAGCATGCGCGAGCCTGATCGAGTCGACGTTCTCGTCCCGACCACTGGTTGAGGCGCTCGAGCGTCGCCGGGCGACGGTTCTGCATGGCTCCCCCTCGCTCTTTCGGTCGCTCCTCAAGGCCCGGGCGGCCGGAGTGCCCTCGATCCGGACCGGTTTCATGGCGGGTGCGCCACCGCCGCCCGACCTGATCGAGCGGCTCGAGCGATCGGGGAGCACGATCCTGAATCTGTACGGCCTGACCGAGACGAGCGTCGTCTCCTGCTGCCGCCCCGGCGACTCGCCTCCCGAGCGTTACACGACGGCCGGCCGTGCCCTCCCGGGCTTCGAGCTTCGGATCGCCGGGCGATCACCCTCGGGCTCTTCCTCGCCGGGAGAGCTTCAGGTCAAAAGCCCGTGCGTCACTCCCGGCTACCACCGCCGGCCTGCGGAGACCGAGGAGGCCTTCGAGGACGGATGGTTCCGGACCGGCGATCTCGCCGTGCTCGAGGATGACTTCATCCGGATCGTCGGTCGGAAGAAGGAGATCTTCAATATCGGTGGTTTCAACGTCTCGCCGGCCGAGGTGGAGGCTGTCTTCCTGGATCACCCCGACGTCGAGCACGCCGTGGTCGTCGGGGCGCAAGACAACGCGATGGGCGAGGTGCTTCATGCCTTCGTGGTGCCCGCTCCCGGATCGGCGCTGACCCCCGCGATCCTGCTTCAGCACGCGAGGAGGAACGTCGCAGGGTACAAGCTGCCGTATGCGATCCGGATCGTCGACGAGCTGCCGCTTCTCGCCTCCGGGAAGCCGGATCGCCTCGCGCTCACCCAATCGGTGCGAGGGCGTGGAATCAACCGATTAGAGGCTTGATGTGGAATGACCGCACGTCTGGATGAGGGCGCTGCACGCGGCGGATCCCCAGACACACGCCCATTCCACATCAAGCCTCTAGGATGACGCCGATGCCCGGAACGGCGCTCGCCCGCAACCCGCTCTTCGAAGGCCTCAAACCGGAGGAGCTCGACGAGCTCGTCTGGTTGATGCGGCCGAGACGCTTCGCGCGTGACGATGTGATCTGCCGCGCGGGCGAGCCCGGCAACACCCTCTTCCTGATCGTGGACGGCCTCGCACGGGTAATGCTCGAGGAGGGCGACGGTTCGCGCGTCGTCGCCCGCCTCCGCCGCGGAGACGTGATCGGGGAGATGTCGCTCGTGACCGGCGAGCCGAGGACGGCCACAGTCGTTGCGGCCGAGCCGACAGGTGCGCTCGAGCTGGGGCAGAAGGACTTCACCTCGCTGATCGCACGGCATCCGCGCATCCTCGGGAACCTCAACACGATCCTGACCCGCAAGCTCACGGAGACCACCGCGCTGGTAGGGGATCGCCGGTCGCGTGGTGAGGCCATCTGCCTCCTTGTCGGCGTGGTCGGCGCCAGGGCCGTTCCCGAGCTCGTTGCTGCGACGGAGGCGGCGAGTGTCCGCCCCGTCGCCTCACTCGATGCACGACTCTCGATCGAGTCAGCCGTCGGGGCCCTCGACGACCTGCTCGCCGAGAACGGCACCGTGATCCTCGTGGCCGACCTCGAGGGAGAATCGCTTTCGACGCTCATCGAGTCGGCCGACAGGGCGATCGCGCTCGTCGCAAACGAGGGAGAGCTGACACAGTTGAGCGCGTCGCTGGCCGGGACGCCCGAGAGCGGGCAGCAGATCGAGCTCGTGGTGCTCGCCGACCCGGACGGGGAGGCCGAAGAGCGCGTGCGCCGCCAGGCGGCGCCCACAATGCCTGTCGTCCGTGCGGTTCGCGCACAGCTCCCGCTCCCGCTCGAGGAGGTCAGCTGGCTCGGCCGTCATCTCGCGCGGACGAAGCTCGGGCTTGCGCTCGGGGCCGGCGGGGCAAAGGGCTACGCACATATCGGCGCCCTTGCCGTGCTCGAGGAAGCCGGCTTCGCCGTCGACTACATCGCCGGGAGCAGCATCGGAGCGATCATCGGCGCGTGGCACGGCCTGGGAATGGATGTGGCCGAGATCGAGGCGACCATGCGCTACGCGTTCCGCCCGGATGTCGTCGCCGAGCTCTTCAAGCTCTCGGTCTCCGGCACGTCGACGGGCCTCGACGCGATGACGGAGGTCCTCCGCGAGACCACCCGGGGCCAGTCGTTCGACGACCTCACCCATCCGCTCGTCGTCATGACCGTGGACCTCAACGCCCGCCGGCCGAGACCGCTGACCGACGGGCCGCTCTGGGAGGCGCTCCTCGCCGCGACGGCGGTCGCAGGCCTGTTTCCGCCGTACGAGCATGACAGCGGGCGCCTCGTGGACGGCCTCGCGCTGGTTCCCGTGCCGACCGATGCCGTCATCCAGGCTGGCGCCGACGTGACCCTCTCGGTCAACCTCATGAGCCGGCAGACCCTCGAAGCCTGGCCGGGTGAGGCGCCGCCGCCGGAGGAACCGAAGAAGCCTCGCGCTCGTATGCTCGACACGATCCTCGAAGTGATGGATCTCTCACAGCTCGATTCGAGCGAGCGGCACGCCGCGCGCGCCGACGTCGTCGTCACACCCCGGTTCGGCCCCGCGAGCTGGCGCGACTTCGAGCTCGCCGATCTCTTCCTCGACGCCGGCCGCCTGGCGGCCGAGGAGCAACTGCCAGCCCTTCGATCGCTGGCCAAGCCCCAGCTATCCCGTTCCCCGACGATCTAAAAGGAGGTACGCATGTCGGTCCAGGAGTTCACGTTCGCCGACGTCAAGAACATCCTCGTCAACCGGGTCGGGCTCCCCGAGGACGCGGTGCCGGAGGACCCCACCCTCAGCTTCGACGATCTCGGTCTCGACTCCCTCGCCTTCGTCGAGATCCAGCTCGCGATCCAGCAGGAGTACGGGTTCACGATCCCGGACGAGGATGCCCAGGAGATCACGACGATCGGCCAGGCGATCGAGTACTCGAACCGCCGGTTGCAAGAGAAGGAGCAATGAGATGCCAGTCACCGACAACTCGGTCGTCATCGAAGCACCGCTCGACTTCGTCTGGGAGCGGATGAACGACGTCGAGAGCTGGCCGACGCTGTTCAGCGAGTACGCGAAGGCGGAGATCATCGAACGGAACGGCGATACGGTGCAGTTCCGGCTGACGACGCATCCCGACGAGGAGTACGAGGGCAAGATCTGGGAATGGGTTTCGGAACGCACGGTCGACCCATCGACCCATTCCGTGAAGGCGAAGCGGATCGAGACCGGGGTTTTCGAGTACATGAACATCGAGTGGTACTTCGAACCCTCCGAAGGCGGGACGATGATGCGCTGGGTCCAGGACTTCTCGATGAAGCCGACCGCGCCCGCAACGAACGAGCAGGCGGAGGTCTACATGAATAAGAACACGGCGACGCAGATGGGCGTGATCAAGGAGCGGCTCGAAGCCGCGGTCAGGGGCTGAGCAGGCGGCTCGGCCGCCTGCGACCCCCGAGGAGCGCCGGCGGAGCCGGCGCGTTCACCCGCGAGCCGAGTGTCGTCGGCTCCGCCGTCCACTGCGCGCCCGCTTCGCGGGCTTGCCGTCAGGGCTCGAAGCTCAGGTTGCTCTCGGGCTTCTCGGGCGGCTGATCGACCGTCAGGAGGCGACCCCCCGTGCGCGCCTTCAACTCATCCATGCGCGCCGTCAACCGCTGCTCGGCGGCCGTATCGCCCAGTTTCCCCGCGACCTTCAGCGCGCGACTCCAGAGCTCGCCGGCGCGCGCGACCGCGTCCAGCGCAGACGCTCGCTCGCCGGCTCGCTCGAGATAGTCGAGGGCCTTCACGAGATCGTCGCTCCGGTAGAAGGAGTGGGCCAGGATCTCCAGGTGCTCGTCGAGCGTCGTCGGGAAGAGGGCCTCGAAGGCGACGCCAACCGCTCCGTACAGCTCGCGTCGGCGGGCGGGCGGCATCGTCGAGAGACACGCCTCGCGGAGAAGGCCGTGCTTGAAGATGTACTCGGGCTCCGGGTACCGGCGGTGCTCGCGAATGATGTCGGCGCGGAGGAGAGCGGTGAGATTTCGATCGAGGTCTTCGCCCTCAGCAAGATGCTCGAGCACACGCAAACGGAAACTCCGCCCCACGACGGCCGCGATGTGCGCGAGCCGGCGCGCGCCACTCGGTAGGCGGTCGACGCGTGCCACGAGCAGGCTCTCGAGCGTCGGCGTGAGGATTCTCGCCCCGGTGACTGTCGGAGCCCACGTCTGTCCGCGTGGGAGATCGCTTCCCTTCGCGAACGCGTTCAGCAGCTCCTCCAGATACAGGGGATTGCCTTCCGCGCTCGCCACGATCTGATCGAGCTCCGGGTCCTTCACCCCGGCGGTCGATGGCAGGCCAGCGAGCAATTGCCTGGCCGCGGTGTCGTCCAGCGACGCCAGCGGCAGCTCGGCTGCCCGATGGGCGAACTCACTGAGGATGCGCACGCGGAGTTGCCATCCCTCTGAGGCCGTTTCGACTCGCACGGTGGCGACGATCAGGACTGGCGCCACGTCCGCGAGCTCCAGGAGCTCCTCTGCGAACTCACGCGTCGACGGGTCGGCCCAGTGGATGTCCTCGATGGCGATGACGACCGGCCCTTGCCGTGCCAGGCTCAGGATCCAGCCCCTGTAGGCCTGGCGGATCTCGGCGGCGAGCGTCTCCGGGGGCAGCCGGTTCAGGGTCTCCTCTGCCTCGGGGTCGAGCCTGAGCGCAAGGAGCCGTGAGAAGTACGGAAGGACATCGGGGAGCTGGGATGCCGGAAGGAGCCCGAGCTTCGCGCGCAGCTTCGTCCGGACGGCGAGCTCTGCCTCGTCGTCCTCGACACCTACCCAACTCCTGAGGATCTGGATGAACGGGCCGTCGAGGAGCTCCGTACCGTACGAAAAGCACCGTCCTTCCAGCCACGTCACACGGTCGGCGGCGAGAATGCGCAGCTCCGACAGGAGACGTGTCTTCCCGATCCCCGCCTCGCCGACGAGCAGGAGGATCTGTCCCCGCCCTGCCGTGAGCTCATCGAGGATCCCGCGCAGTTGCGCGATCTCATGGTCACGGCCGACCAGCACCGACGTCTCGACCAGCTGCGCCGCGCTCTGCGCGCACACGAGCCTCCACGCCTCGACCGGCTTGACGCGGCCCTTGACGCTGACCTCGCCGAGCGGCTCGAGGGCGAACCCGTGCAAAAGGCTCCGTGCCGTCTCCTGTCCAACGGCAATCGTTCCGGGCTCGGCAGCAGCCTGCAGGCGAGCGGCGACGTTCGTCGTGTCCCCGAGCGAGACGGATTGCGGATCCGCCGCGCCGACGAGACCCACTGCCGTCTCTCCGGTGTTGATTCCGACCCGGGCGCTGAAGTCCGAGATTCCCCACGCTTCCTCGACTTCGCGTGCGTAGTGCCCGACGAGATCGAGAATGCGCAGACCGGCCCGCGCCGCTCGCTCCGGATCGTCCTCGTGAGCGGAGGGGACGCCGAAGAAGGCAGCGATCCCATCGCCCATGAAGGCCTGAACGGTACCCCCGAACTGCTCCACGGCACGAGTCATGCGGGTGACGCACTCACCGACGAGAGCCTTGACCTCGTCCGGGGCCAGGCGCTCGCCGAGACTCGTCGAGCCGACGATGTCCGCAAACAGCGCAGTCACGGGACGCAGCTCGTCCTCAGACCGCCGAGGCGCCTCCGGTGCGCGCACGGGACGAGCGGCCACCGGCGCAGCGGGAGGCCCTGCGAGCGCCGCCGCCGGCCGGAGAGCTTCCGGAGAACCAGCGATCACCGTACCGCTCCCCACGACCGGATCCGCCTGCACTTCCATGCTGGTCGTGCCGACCGTGATCACGTCCCCCGGCACGGCTCGTCTCACGGCGCTGACCCGCTCGCCGTTCAACCAGGTTCCGTTACGCGACTCCAGATCCTCGACCTCGAGCGCCCCAGACGAAGGGCGAAGCAGCGCGTGACGACGCGAGATCAGGGGATCCTCGATCGTGAGGTCGGCATCCAGACGGCCCACCACGAGCTCGGAGTCGACCGGAAGGTGCTGCCCAGCCAGGGGGCCGTCCTTGATCAGCAGCGACGGCATCGAGGAAAGTCTAGATGCTTGCCCCCGACCGAACTACGTCCCCGGCAGCTTCCCGAGGCGGGTGCGCCAGAACTTCCACCAGGTCGACAGCGTGTCCAGGGAGCTGCTGCCAGCATAGGCGATTCCGAGGAGATCGATGTGATTGTCCTGGAGCGTCCCGTCAGCTTTCGTCTTGACGTGCGTCCACACGACCACGAGGTGGTCGCCGTCGGAGTAACAGAAGCCGCGCCCACCGGGGTTGTCCGGAGCGTGGTACCACGTGAGCTCCCCGGTCCAGAACGTGCCGTTGCACCTGCCCTGATTCTCCGCGAGCGTCGGCACCTTCTTCTGCGCATCGGCGAAGAGCGTGTCGTACTGCTTGTTCAGGGCATTCGTGCTCGGGTACGAGAACAACTCGATCTCGTCCGGATGGATACGCGTCGCGCTTCCCGGGATGCACGTTGCGCTCTCGAGCGTGCCCTCTTTCGCCGGGCTGTCGAGATTGCAGTCCTGGAAGATCTCCGGCACGACCGTCCCCTCGAGACTCAGCTCCCCCGATGTGGTGGATGTGGAGCTCGTGGTGTCAGCAGCTGTATCGGTCGACGTTCCTGTCGACGACTCGGTTGACGTGTCGGTTGAGTCCGACGAAGCCGGGAGGGTGACCGCCGCCTTGGAGTCTCCGTCGCCACGAGTCGCGAGAACGACGCCCAGCACCGACGCGAGCGCGATGACGGCGACGCCCGCGATGATCGCGATGAGTCGGTTCCGCCTCTTTCCGGAATCGCCTGAGCCCGACGCGACTGGAGGTGGCGGAGGAGGCGGAGGAGATCCGGAGCCAGCATCGGGCGGCCCCGGAGTAGAGCCGGCCGTGGTCAGAGCCGCGCCGGTCAGAGCTGCCCCGGCCGGAGCCGGGCCCGCTCCCAGCACTGTCTCCGAGCCAAGATCCGTGGGTGCATCGGCAGCTGCGACCCCGCGAAGACCGGCGATCAGCTCCGCCCCGCTCGCGTACCGATCGTCTCTCGACTTCGCCATCGCCTTCGCCACGACCTCGTCGATCTCATGCGGCAGGTCGGGCCGGCGCTCCGTGACTGCAGGTGGCTGCTCGAGGAGGTGCGCGTACATGAGTGCGACCTCCGAATCTCTGTCGTAGGCTCGCGCGCCCGTGAGGCACTCGTAGAGGACGCAGCCGAGCGCGTAGATGTCGGCGCGCCCATCGAGCGGCTTCCCTTCGATCTGCTCCGGGGCGGCGTAGTCCACCGTCCCGACGAACAGGCCGGTCTTTGTAAGAACGCGCGACGAGGTGTGTTTGGCGACTCCGAAGTCCGAGAGGTACGCGTGGTCGGACTGCTCGGGGCCGTACCCGGACGCTACGAGGATGTTGGCCGGCTTGACGTCCCGATGAACGAGCCCCTTCGCGTGAGCGGCGTCAAGCGCAGCGGCCACCTGGCTGATGATCGACGTGGTCTTCTCGAGGCTGAGATGCCCATCCTGCTTGATCATCGTCCTCAGGTCGGGACCGTCGACGAAGCGCATGGCGATGAAGAAGATGCCGTTCTCCTCGCCCGCCTCGTGGATCGGGATGATGTTGGGATGATCGAGCGAGGCGGCAACCCGCGACTCCTCGATGAACCGCTCCCGGAAGTCCCCCTCTTCGCTGAGCTCAGGCGAGAGGAGCTTCAGGGCGACCGTCCGGCCGAGCGCGAGGTGCTCGGCTCGGTAGACGATGCTCATGCCGCCGTGGCCGAGCAGCGATTCCAGCTTGTAGCCGGCGAAGTCCGCCCCGATATGGGGAACCCAACTCACGGAGCTAGTTGTAACAGTCCATATCTCGGAATGCCAGACACTTGCGCACCGCGTATCACCCGGATTGTGGAGTCGCTGCCACGTTTGTCGATACGATCGACCGTCGCATACCGGTTTGCCGGTCGAACAACGAGCGCAGTCCCACGACACGAACGGTCAGCATCCTCGAAGGCAGCACGTTCGTCGTGAGCGACGAACAGGGCGACTTCGACGCGTCGCCAGCCGAGCCTCACGGTCTCTTCCATCAGGACACGCGCTTCCTCTCG
>JBBQXH010000062.1:0-10111 GCA_038209835.1 Gaiellales bacterium
CTCCCCCCGTTCGGTGCGCGTCCGGGCGGCCCGGTGGGGCGCCCCGCGATCACGCCAACCGGCGATCCACGCTTAGACTTGCCAGGTGGAGGGGCAGCCGGCAGAGCGGGAGCCTGATCTGACGCCGCGCGGCGCTCCGCGACGACCGGTGCGGCACGAGCAGCGCCGTCGCGGACGGCCGTGGATCCTGCTCACGGTCTGGGCTCTCGTCATCGCCGCCGTCTTCATCATCGGCCTCGTGATCGGCCGGGCCATCGAGGACGCGCCGTCACCTGGCGGTACTCAGACACTCGTCAGGACGCTGAAGCCATCGACCGTCGGGCCCGTTCAGACCGTTACCGTGAAGGCGGGCTAGGGAGCTCCAAGCCTCCTCTGGGGCGTGGTCAGAGCTCGTCGTTCGCCTTCAGGAACCCGGCGATCACGAGCAGCACCGCGGCGGCGAGGCTGATCCAGATGCCGATGCCGCGGCCGCTTCCGGCGAAGCGGTCCGGGATCTCGATCAGCCGAACGAGCACGAGGACGGTGCCGACCGCGCCGACGCCTGCCACCACGGCGCCGAGCGGAACCGTCGGGGGGAGCTCGAAGCCGGTCACGCTGAGCACGAGCAGCACGAGCGCGGCGAGGCCGACGAAGAACACGAGCTTGCCGATCGTCCCGGTATGCCAACCGATCACCGAGATCGTGAATCCGGGCCCCGCAGCCGCGTACCAGCCCGTGAACGCGCTGAGTGCGAGGACGAGCGCCGACACCCAGGCGAGCATGTCGCCCGGGCTCACGAGAACCCCGGCTCGCCGCCTGACCGGTTCGCTCATCTCGCCGGGACGGGAGCCATCTGCTAGTGGTCTCTCCGGGAAGTCCTGGGCTGATTCGCCGGCGAAAACCGAGCAGGCCTAGGACGCAGGGAGCGCCAATACCCAAAGGTATGGGCGCGACCGAGGACAACGGCATGCGAAGTGTTTGCAGCCGTGTGAAGCGGTGCAGGACTTCCCGGAGAGGCCACTAGATCCCGAACACGGACTGGATCTGGGCCCAGATCGTCACGCTCAGGAAGACCGCGAGAAACAGGAGCGTCGTGACGAGGATCCAGAACCGCCGCCGCTGGTGCTTCAGCTCTCGCCGATGCTCGATCCGCACGACTCGCTTCCGGCGATGCTCGATGAACGCCCGCCGGACGGCGTGGGGATCGTCGATCGGCGGCGCGGTCTCATCGGGGCGCGCACGTGGGGCGGTCAAGGCCATGTGAAGGAATTGTCGCCTTTCGAGACGACGGACGCAACCCAACCGCCGCTAAAGACGACGGCGGCTGTCAAGCTAGCGCGATGGCGATGGGTGGCGCCGACTACGTTCGTGTCGGGCACAAGGGCGCTGGCGCGCTGGCGCCGGAGAACACGATCGAGTCGCTTGCGGCCGCGATCTCGTACGGCGTCGACATGATCGAGTTCGACGTCGTGGACTCCCCGGACGGGGACCTCATGCTCGCTCACTCGCGCGACGAGATCCGCCACGGCGCCGTTCGCCTCGAGGACGCACTCGCGTTCCTCGCGGCCGAGGCGCCATCCTCGACCCAGCTCGACCTCGATCTGAAGTCGCAGGGCTTCGAACGCCCGATCGTCGAGACTCTCGCACGTCACGGCCTCGCCGACCGTACGATCGCGTGCTCGTTCTTCCCCCAGAGCCTCAGGACGCTGAGACGGCTCGAGCCTCGCCTTCGGACGGGTCTCTCCTACCCCTGGGATCGTCGCGGGGTCTCCTCGAAGCGGGCGCTCAAGCCGATCGCGGTTGCGGGGGCGGCCACCCTCAAGCGCGCCCTGCCCTACCGCATCGGGAGGATGATCTCGTCGGCCGGCGCCGGGGCGGCGATGATTCACTTCTCCGTACTCTCGCGTGCCACGGTCGAGCAATGCCACAGGCGGGGAGTGGCCGTCTACGTGTGGACGGTGGATGACGAGAGGCTCCTTGCTGAAGTGGTCGCGCTCGGGGTCGACGGGGTGATCTCGAACGATCCGAGGATCTTCGGCATGCGCGCAGAACAGATGTCGATGTGAGGATCACCATTTTGGTGTACGGCGCCGACTGCGACCACCGCTAGACTTTTGCCTGTGTTTCGCCGCATCGCGATTCTCCTCGTGGCTGCCGCGGCTGTCGCCGTGCCGCTCGCGAGCGCCGACGACTCGACTCCGGTCGACAGCGGCGGCGTCACGATCACCGATACCACAACGACGACCACGCCTGCTCCCAGTGGGCAGATCGCCGCTGGGGTGACCGTCTACGGCGTCGACGTGGGCGGCATGACCGCCGAGCAGGCTCAGGCCGCCGTTCAGACCGCCTTCGACAAGGCCGTCCAGTTCACCTGGAAGAAGCGGCATTGGTGGGCGGCTCCGGATCGCCTGGGCGCCAAGGCATACGTCGCAGGAGCTGTGAAACGAGCGCTCGCCGCGACGGCCGGCGGGACGACCACGATGGTCGTGACGGTCAAGGGCGCGGTGCTCGACGACTACATCGCCTATCTGAATCGCAACTTCGCGCAGTCCCCGAAGAACTCGATCTTGCGCCTCGTCAATCTGCGCCCGCGGATCTCCAAGCCGCGCAATGGCCTCGACGTCAACGAGTCCGCGATGCGCAAGGCGATCATTCGCGCACTGAAGACCGGCGACCGGGGGCCGGTGACGCTCGCCGCAACCGTCGTGAAGCCCACGGTCACGCTCAAGAACTTCGGGCCGATCATCGTCATTCGGCGGCTCTCGAACCAGCTCTACCTCTATCGTGGCCAGCGCTTCTGGCGCAAGTTCGGCGTCGCGACCGGGCAGTCGGCTTACCCGACGCCGACCGGAAACTTCTCGATCGCAGAGATGTGGAAGAACCCGTGGTGGTATCCGCCGCCCGACTCCGACTGGGCGCAGGGCGCGAAGCCGATCCCGCCGGGGCCCGGGAACCCACTCGGCACTCGCTGGATGGGCCTCACGGCGCCGCTCGTCGGCATCCACGGAACACCCGACGCCGCCTCGATCGGCTACTCGGCCTCGCACGGCTGCATCCGGATGCTGATCTCCGACGCCGAGTGGGTGTTCGACCACGTCACCGTCGGGACGCCGGTTTTCATCCGCAGCGCGTAAGCCTGTCGCTCAATCGGCGCCGCCTCCTGCGGCCCCGCAGTACGCTTAGGGACGCATGGCTGTTCGCGGCAAGCTCGTTCTGCAGATCGCGGCAATCGGCGCCGTCTGTCTCCTGCTCGCCCTCCTCGGCTGGCAGCTCGCCTCCCGTCAGTCGGGGCAGGACGTCGCCGCCGGCGTCGACAAGGGTTCGAAACCGGTTGCTCCGGCCTTCACGCTACCCTCCCTCTCGGGCGAGGAGAAGATCGATCTGGCTGACTACCGCGGGAAGGCCGTCGTTCTGAACTTCTGGGCTTCATGGTGCGTCCCGTGCCGTGAGGAGGCTCCGCGGCTCCAGGCCGCGTGGGAGAAGTGGAAGGACAGCGGCGTCGTCGTCCTCGGGGTCGATTCGCAGGACTTCGTCGGAGACGCCTCGGGATTCGTGAAGAAGTACGGCCTCACTTACCCGAACGTCCACGACGGAGCCGGCTCGACGCTCGGCCACTTCGGCGTCACGGGATTCCCCGAGACCTGGTTCGTCGACAAGGACGGGAAGCTTGTCGGCGAGCGTGTCCAGGGTCCCGTGTCGGAGCAGCAGCTGAACGACAACATCGAGCTCGCGCTCGGCCAGGGTGCGCAGGCCGCCGGCGCCGGCGATGGCGCGGACTCCCGCTGACGTGCTCAGGCGAGCCCTCGTCGTCCTCGTCGCCGCGCTCGCACTCGCGCCAACGGCCCTCGCGAGCGAGCAGAGCCCGACGCTCGCCGAGCTCGAGAACGAGGTCAACTGCCCGACCTGCCATACGCTGCTCGCACTGTCGCCTGCGCCGATCGCCCAGCGGATGCGCGTGTTCATCCGGGAGCGGATCGCGGCCGGCGACACGAAGAGTGAGATCAAGGCGAAGCTCGTCGACCAGTTCGGTGAGGGAGTGCTCGCCGCGCCGCCGAAGAAGGGCTTCAACCTCCTGGCGTGGGTGCTCCCGTTCGTCGGGCTCGGCATCGCAGCCGCCGTCGTCGGCGTTCTCGCGTGGCGGTGGACGAGATCCGCGAGGGCGAATCGGGCGGCGCTTCCCGGTGACCCGAGCCTGAACGGCCACCGGCAGCTCGACCCCGAGCTCGAGCGTCGCCTCGACGAGGAGCTCGCCCGTTACGACGGATAGAGCTAGAGATTTGATGTGAAATGACCGTACGTCTGGATGAGGGCCTGCACGCGGCGGATCGCGGCCGCCTCGATCGGCACCAAGGCCACCAGCCTTGCCACCGATCGAGTCGGCCACGCTCCTTGGTGCAGGCGGCTCCCCAGACGCACGCCCATTTCACATCAAACCTCTAAGCCGATGGAAGCGAAGATCCCGCTCGCGTTCCTCGCCGGCCTTCTCTCGTTCGTGACGCCCTGCGTCCTGCCGCTCGTTCCCGGCTACCTGTCTGCGGTGTCGGGAGCGCAACCCGGCGTGAGTGGCCGACGGGTCGTCGTCGCCAGCCTGCCGTTCGTCGCCGGTTTCACCGTTGTCTTCGTCCTGCTCGGAACCGTGATCGCCGGGGCGGGAGGCCTCATCGACGATCCCCGCCTCGTCAAGCAGATCGCCGGAATCGTGATCGTCGTCCTCGGGCTCGCATTCATAGGGCTTCTCCCGCTTCCCTATCTCGACCGCCTCGCCGCGCCAGAGCTCCTCGAGGAGGCGCGGGGAAGCGGCTCCCGCGTTCTCCTCGGCGGTGCCTTCGCCGTCTGCGCCGCCCCGTGCATCGGCCCCGTCCTCGCGTCCATCCTCGCGCTCGCCTCGAACTCGGCCACCGCCTGGAAGGGCGCGATGCTCCTTGCGATCTACTCGCTCGGCCTCGCGGTTCCGTTCCTGCTCGTGGGACTCGGGTTCGGCCGGGTGATGAGCGCTTCGCGCTGGCTTCGCGACCACTACGGCATCATTCGGGTCGTGAGCGGCAGCATCCTCGTCGCGATCGGGCTGATGCTCTTCTTCGGCCGCGATTGGTGGCTGAACTCCGGAATCAGCCACGTCAGGGACTTCATCGGACTCGGTTGAGCTCGATCGAGCCGAGGTCCGGAAATCGGCCACGGGCCGCTGCGGCCTGGCTGAGGAGATCCGCGACGTCGAGTCCTCGGTGCTCAGGAGCAAACGGGGCGAGGCGGCGAGATGCCTTCTCGAGCTGGCGCTCGCAACCCACGCTGTTGTTCCGCCCGGCCTGGTACCAGGCCACCGTGACGTGCACGAGCCCTTGGAAGAAGTCACGCTCCCAGACCTCGCAGGCGCGCCAGGCCAGCTCGAGTTGCTCGTGCGCTTCGAAGTAGTCGCCGGCCTCGATCAGGGCAAGCCCAGCCTCGTAGGCTGCCTCGATCGTCGAGGGCTCGCTCATCCCGACCCTTCTCCGGTGGTACGCTCCCGCTCGTGGCGACGATCCTGGTGGCTGGGGTCGATCTCTTCTTCCGTGGGAAGCTCGATGCTCTCCTCGGGAGAACGCACCGGCTCGTCACGACCGAGAGCATCGACCCACCCGACCTCGTAATCGTGGATATCGCGCGGGTCGACCCGGACGAGGTTGCTGACGCCTACCCGGAGACGCCGATCCTCGGGTTCACGAACCACACGGACACCGATGGTCTGCGCCGTGCCAAGGCCGCCGGGTTCGACCGCGTCGTCGCGCGTTCGGCGCTCGCCGAGCGCGCTCCGCAGCTCGTCGACGAACTGGTGCAGTAGCCCCGCCTGCCCGTCTCACCGAGTCGTTAGACTCACGCTCTATGTCGTACATAATCGCTGAGCCGTGCATCGACATCAAAGACAAAACCTGCGTGGGCGTGTGTCCCGTGGGCTGTATTGATGAAGCCGACCGCAAGCGCGTCATCGATCCGGAGGAGTGCATCGACTGCGGCGCCTGCGAGCCCGAATGCCCGGTCGAGGCCATCTTCCCCGAGGATGCACTCCCCGAGAAGTGGGAGCCGTTCGTCAAGATCAACTACGCCTATCCCGAGGGCATGGACGCCGTGAACCCGCTCGTCGAGGCCTACGCGACCGAGCACAACGTCCAGAATCCGCCGCTCGAGCCGCGCTGAACGCTCTCAGATCGGCGTGAGTCGGAGCGTGCGCGGGATGGTACGCTCGAGCCCGATGGCCGCTCCCGCGGCGAGCACGCACACGACGGCCGCAATGGGCCAGAGCGCGAACGGCGCAGCCGCCAGGATGAAGCCGCCAAGGGCTGGGCCGATGACGTAGCCGAGCTCCCACGACCCCGACGAGACGGCCCAATAGCGTCCCTCGAGCCCCTGCGGCGCGAGGTCGGCGATGAGCGGACCGTAGTTGGGGCCGTGGAAGCACTCGCCGATGCCGTAGACGACGGCCGCCCCTGCGAAGACCACCGCCGCAGCCGCCCCCTCCAGCCAGTAGCCGCCGCCGTCGACTGCGAGCCAGGCGACGGCCCAGAGGATCGGGGCGACCGCGAGCGCTCTCATCCTGGAATGACCCTCGAGCGCTTTCGCGACCGGAAGCTGGAAGATGACGAGGGCCAGCATCGCTGCGAGAAACACGAGCCCGATGCCGGTCTCACTGACATCTGCCTGGTTCTTCGCAAAGACCGGCAACAGCTCGAGCTGCGCGTTGCCGACTGCGATCAGGACGACGTTCAGGCCGATCAGTCCCATGAAGGGCCTGTGGCGGAGGACGGCCGCGTACCCGGACCGCCCGGGAGCGGCCTCCGCCGCCGGAAGCATCCTCACGGGTGGCCTGACTGCGACGAGAACGAGCGCGTAGAGGATCGATGTCGCGACGTTGACGGCGAAGAGCACCGTGAACGTCCGCGGATGCTCGGTGCGTGCGATCAGGCCTCCGACGAGGCCGCCGAGGCCCAGCCCGAGGTTGAGGAACGTCCGCTGGAGCCCCCAGGCCGCATGACGTCTTCCGGAGGGAACGAGGCGTGACAGGAAGGTGAGCTGGGCGGGCCAGAAGCCTCCGCCGCCGATGCCAACGAGGAGTGCTGCGAGAAACGCCTGCCAGGGCTCGTGAACGAGCGGGAACAGCCCGTAGCCGATCGCAAGCAGCCCGAGCGCCACCCAGAGAGTCCTGCGCGGACCGACTCGATCGACGACAGAGCCGACTGCCAGCCCGGTGACCAAACCCGCCGCGCCGATCGTGGCGACCACGAGGCCTGCGGTTCCGAGACCGATGCCTCGCACGTTGTGGAGGTAGATCACGAGGAACGGGAACGAGACGCCCGTGCCGAACGCGTTCACGAGAAAGCCGAGCTCGAGTGTCCAGGCGGCTCTCGAAAGCCGCGGATCGAGGCTCGCCAAGTAGGCGCGGGCGCCGGTCACACTTCGGACAGCGCCGACCAGACTTCGAGCTTCTGGCGCGTCCTGCGGATGACCTCGTCGGTGAAATCCGTGGTGCCGATGTGTCCGCCGAGGTCAGCGGTGCGGACGCCGCCCGCGATCGCCTCGAGGCTCGCCTCGCGCACGGCACGACCCGCCGTCGAGGCATCTCTGTCGTCCATGTGGGTCAGGAGCGCGGCCCCGGCCAGGATCATCGCGAGCGGGTTCGCGACGTTCTTCCCGAAGAGCGACGGAGCCGTCCCATGGGCGGCCTCGGCCAGAATCGCTCGGGGCCGGTAATCGTCGCCGAACGCGACCACGAGGGACTCGGAGCCCGCGATCGAGCCGAAGAGCGGCAGGACGAAGTCGCTGAGGATGTCCCCGTCGCGGTTCAGCGCCGGGATCACCATCGGGTCGCCGGCCGACCCGAGCAGCAGGGCAAACGTCGCGTCGATCAGGTGGGGCTCGTACGGAACTTCCGGATGCCGAAGGGCCGCCGCATCCATCTCCTCCTTCAACAGGCCTTCGTAGACGGGGCTGACGGTGTACTTCGGCCCGCCGAAGACTTTCGCCCGGGTGCGCAGGGCATGGCGGAAGGAGAACTCCGCGACGGCACGACAGACACCACGCTCGATGCGTTCGGTCCGAAAGGCGCTCTCGCTGTCACCCGACCCCTCGCGCCACTCCTTCGCGCCGTACGCGTCGCCGACCGCCATCCGAACGACCGAGATCGGTGCGTGCACGCCGCCGACGGGCGTGATCCCGGGGATCCTTCGGCCAGTTCGGACGATGACCTGGGCGCCGATCTCTTCCCGGAGGATCCGATTCGGGCTGCCGACATCGCCGGTGGTCTCGGGCGTGACTGTCGCCGCCTTGAGCCCGAGGCCGGCGGCCACGATCTCACGAGCTGCTTCGTGAACGATCTCGTTAGCCGTCTGGCGGCGGGATTCCAGCGAGAGGTCGAAGCGAGGAAACGCCAGCTCGAACCCGATCACGTCGGGAGCGAGAACGCGCAACGCTTCGTCGAGCAGCTCCTGGCCCGTCTCGTCTCCCTCGAGCACGACGATCGTCTTCGTGTCCATCGCGCCGCCAGTCTACTCGGAGGCAATCCAGAAGCGGTCCGGCGCCGGAATACAGAGAAACAGGTGTCCGTTTACAGGAGTAACCATGGAACAACGAAACCTCGACGACATCAAGATTGAGCTTCAGCAGCTCACCGAGCGCCGCACCGAGCTTTGGCACGTGCTCTCGAACGGTCACGATGCTGAGACGGCCGCCGAGATCGCGGAGCTGAACGCCCGGATCGAGGGTCTCTGGGGCGAGGCGAGAGCCGCGAAGAATCGTGCCAGGTTCGGGCCCGAGCAGGACGTTCTCGCTCGTGCACGGGCCGAGGAGCGGCTCGAGCGCGATCTCGCCAGGGTGGCGTAGCACTCCCCCGAAACGCTCGTGGCTGCGACGATTCGCGTCGGCACGTGCTCGTTCGCGGACGACTCGCTCACGAAGCTCTGGTATCCGCGAGAGATCCGTACCGGAGAGGCTCGGCTGCGGCATTACGCGCGCCATTTCGACACGGTGGAGATCGACTCGAGCTACTACACGCTTCCCAATGCTACGAATGCAGCGCGCTGGGCCGACCGCACACCGGAAGGCTTCCTCTTTCATGTGAAGGCATTCGGGATGATGACGCGACACGCGATGCGCCTCGAGCAGTTGCCTCCTGATCTCCGCGGAGCTGTCGAGGCTGGCCCGACAGGCCGCGTCGAGCATCCGTCGACCGAGGTCCGCTCAGAGGTATTCCGGAGATTCCACGCCGAACTCGCACCGCTCCGCGAGTCCGGCAGGCTCGGCGGAGTGCTCATGCAATTTCCGCCCTACGTCGTCCCGCGCCCGGAAGCCTTCACCTATCTCGAATGGGCGCAGGAGCAGCTTCGCGGCGACACGATGCTCGTCGAGTTCAGACATCGGTCCTGGCTCGACGATGAACATCGGGAGACGGTGCTCGGGTTCCTCGAGGATCGAGGCCTCCCGCTCGTCATCGTGGACGCGCCGCGAAGCGACGCGAAGAACGTGCTGCCGACGCTCATTGCGACGACGAGCGACATCGCTTACTTGCGGATGCACGGGCGGAATGCGAGGACGTGGAATATTCGAGGTGGCAGCGCCGCCGACCGTTTCGACTATCTCTATTCGGACGAAGAGCTCGCCGAATGGATCGAACCGCTCCGTGAGCTCGCAAGGGCGAGCGAGCAGGCATTCGTCTTCTTCAACAACAACGGTCGGTCGTCAGTGCCCTCGACCGGCCCGGCGCAAACGACATTTCTCTCCGATCCCGGTGAGCCTGCGACGGAATGGATTGCACAGGCCCCGACAAATGCGCTCGCACTGAGGCGGATGCTGAAGGACGCCGGGTTACCGGTCTGGGAGCCATCCTCGAATTGATCAAGCACATTGCGCGGCACATGGTCTATTATCACGGACAACGAATTCCGAGATTCCGGAGGTAGATGATGGCTCGCAAGACCGTTCTCGTTTGTGATGCATGCGGAACAGAAGTCGGAGAGGGAAAGGGCGCAACGCTTCGCCTGGCCTATTCGGACGCCAGGCGGGGCGCGAAAGCCGCCGATCTCTGCGACGACTGCGCGCAGGGAATGCCCGGTCGGGCTGCCGCTCGCCGCGGCCGCCGGCCGAAGATCGCGTCGTAGGTAACCCCGCG
>JBBQXH010000063.1:0-10111 GCA_038209835.1 Gaiellales bacterium
ACGTCCTGCTGCCACATGTGCCACTCGACCGGCTCGCCGCCGGAGGGCAGGCTTCGCTCCTGCGCTCGGGGGCGTCGGGCCTCGTGCGGGTCGGGGAGGCTTCCGGCTGGACGTTCTACGAGCTTCCGGAGTCCACGCCGATCCTCACCGGCTCTGCGCACACCGTCCTGACCGCGTTCGAGCACGAGCGCGTTGCGGGGCGGGTCGGGGCTCCGGGCGCGTATCTCCTCCGCGTCCGGTACACGCCCTACTGGGACGTCCGCGCCGGGGACGTGTGCCTCGAGCGAGCGCGGGGCGGCATGACACGAATCGTGGCGCGGCGTGCCGGGCCGTTCGAGCTGCGGGTCCAGAGCGCCGGCCAGCTCGTGCGAAGCGTGTTCGGGGCGCGTCCGGCCGCGTGTTGATCCGCGGGCCGCTGACACCCTGACCGTACAATCGCCCGGTGGCCGTTCCCGTCAGCAAGGGCGAGGAGCTCGAGCTCCAGGTCGAATCGCTCGCCTACGGCGGGAACGGCGTCGCGCGGCTCGACGGGTTCGTCGTCTTCGTCAGGAGGGGACTGCCGGGAGACACCGTCCGTGCGCGTGTCACGAAGGTGAAGCGAGGCTATGCCGAGGCGACCGCGGTCGACGTGCTCCAGCCGGGGCCGAACCGCGTCGAGGCGCCATGCGTTCATTTCGGAACCTGTGGCGGGTGCCGTTTCCAGGATCTCGCCTACGAGGCGCAGGTGGCCGCCAAGGAACTCCAGGTCCGCGACGCGCTCGAGCGGCTCGGGGGCCTTTCCGGGTTCGAGCTCGGGCCGGCGGTTCCGGCCGATTCCGCGTTCCACTACCGCAACAAGCTCGAGTACTCGTTCACGGAAACGCCTGACGGCGCAGGCCTCGGCTTCCACCGGGCGGGGCGGTGGGACGAGGTGCTCGAGCTCGAGCGCTGCTGGCTCACCACGGACCTCGGCAACGCGGTCAGGGAAGCGGTGCGTGACTGGGCCCGAGCTGCCGCAATCCCCGCCTACAGCCAGGTCACAGAGCAGGGCTACCTCCGCCACCTCGTCTTCCGCGAGGGACGCAACACCGGGCAGGCGCTCGTCGTCCTCGTGACCGCTCCCGGCGAGCTGCGCGAGGCCGAGGCGCTCATCGCGGCGCTCCGGCAGTTTCCGGAGGTGCGCGGCGTCCACTGGGCCGTCAACGACTGGCCCGCCGAGGTCACGAACCTCCCGACGCGGATTCTCTGGGGCGAGGAGGCGATCGAGGAGGAAATCCTCGGGCTCAGATTCCGTGTGCGCCCGAACGCCTTTCTGCAGACGAACACGACGATGTGCGAGCGCCTCTACGAGGTCGCGACCGGCTATGCGGCGCTGACGGGGGAGGAGACGGTCTACGACCTCTACGGCGGCATCGGGACGATCGGGCTCGTCCTCGCCAGAGAGGCGCTGACCGTGTGGGGCATCGAAGTCTCCGAGGAGTCGATCGCCTGCGCCGTCGAGAACGCCGAGCTGAACGGGATCGCCAACACAGCGTTCTTCGCGGGCGAAGTGGCCGCCGACCTCGAGGAACTCGTGAGCCGCTCCGGGCGCCCCGATGTCGTGGTCGTCGACCCGCCCCGGGCGGGGCTCTCCGGGAAGGCCGTCCGCCGGATCGCCGCGCTCGGCGCCGATCGGATCGTCTACGTCTCGTGCAACCCGACGACGCTAGCGGCGAACGCCGGCGAGCTGACGCGGGAGCACGGCTATCGCCTCGAGCGCGCCCGGCCGGTCGACATGTTCCCGCACACGCCGCACGTCGAGACGGTGGCGCTCTTCACGCGGGCTGACGCCTGATAGATCGCCAGAGGATGTCGGCGTTCGCGCCGACGAAGGCGAGCGAGAGAAGCGGCAACGCTGGCACGCCGCTCAGGTCGAAGCCGACGTTGATCGCAAGCGTGGCGCCGAACGACAGGGTGCAGAGGAGCCACGTCCAGCCAACCCGGAGCCCGAAGCGGTCGGCGGTGCCGAGGAAGAGCGCGAAGAAGAGGGCGTCGGGCAGGCCGAGCTGGGCCGCTGCAGACGAGCCCGGCACGGGAAAGGCGATGCTCAGGTGGTCGAACACCTGCGGCTTCTCCTCGATCAGCGTCTTCGTCGGGCCTCTGGCGACCGAGAAGATGTCGATCGGGATGATCACGAGGGCGACCAGAAGCACCCAGCTGACCTCCTCGAAGAAGCGCAGGAAGAACCAGCCGGCGCCGGTGATGGCGGCGAGCTTGACGAAGTTCGCAGCGATGTCGAACCCCTGGACGTCGAGGAGCACCGCGAGACCAGCGAGGACGATGACCGCCGGGAGCAGGTAGCGCGAGTGCCGGGCAGGCAGGCAGAGCCAGACGAGCGCGAAGGTCGCCGGGATGATGACGAGCGCGAGGAGCGCCACGTCGCCCCATACCGACAGTTTCGGCAGCCGCTCCGCGAACGCGTAGTACGCGACGAGGTCGGCGAGAAGCGCTAGTAGGGCGGAAGCTCTGACCACCATGGGCCGAGCGCCCTGAACGCTTCCCAGAACGCACGCTTCGACGCCTGATCGTCGAGCGACGCGTCGATGTCAGGCGTCACGAGGGCCTCGATCGTCGGGGTGAACCGCTGAAGGTCACCCGGGCTGTCCGCGACCTCGGACGAGAGCGGGAAACGGCAGTCGTTCAAGAACACGCGGGCGTCCTCTCCCATCGCGACGATGAGCTTCGGCTGAACGATGTGGATCTCCCGGACGACGAACGAGCGCGCCTCCTCCTCGGGCTCGTCGACGAACTTGAGGCAGTTCGTCCCGTAGATCGCCGTGGGATCGACGCCGAGGCGCTGGATCGACTTCAGGATCGCCTGGCCGGCGCGACCGAAGAACGCGACGCCCTCATGGAGCTCGGAGCCCTGGGGCCCGTACTTGAGCAGCATGACATCGGCGAGGGGATGGCCGGATCCCACCACGGGCGTTCTGTCCGATCCCGCAGCGCGCGCGATCTCGATGCCGAGCTCGTTCGTCTCCGCGATTGCCTTCTTGAGATATCGGTCGGAGATGTCGCTGCTGGCCACGGGCATCAGAACGATGTTCTCGGGCGCGCCGCCCGTTCCTACCGCGACACCGCTCGCGAGCCACGCTCGCGGGCCTGTGCCACCCATTTGAGGCCCTGGAGATAGAGCAGGGATTTCGGCCGTCGGACGATCTCGGCGGACCGCAGGCTGAGCAGGAAATCCTCCGGCGTACGGAACGCCCGCATGCGCAGGACGCCGGTGCCGACGCCCTGGAGGACGTGCGCATCCGATCCGGCCCCCATCAGCAGGTTGTACTTGCTCGCGAACCTCAGTGCCTCGTCGTTATAGCCCTCGAAGAGAAGCCGGGCGTTGTAGGCCTCGAAGACGTCGATCTCCGCGAGGTGGCGATGGAGCGTCGCCGCATCGGGAATCGAGTGGAGTCGGTCGAAGGGATGGGGCAGGTAGACGAGGCCGCCCTGATCACGGATCGCGGCGATCGTGTCGCCCATCGACATGCCGCGCGGGATCTCGTCCTGCAGGAAGAGCCCGATCACCTCGCCCTGCCCGTCGGTCTTGACTTCTTCACCAGGGATGACGATGAGCTTGCGTCCCCGGGCGAGCTCGACCGCCTCGCGGGCGCCGGCGAACAAGTTGTGGTCGGTGATCGCGATCGCGCCGAGCCCGATCGCCTCGGCGTGGTCGAGGAGATCTTCGACGGGAATGGAGCAGTCATGCGAATGATCGGTGTGCATGTGGAGATCGGCGAAGATCCACGGTCGGTCGGCCAGTGGGTCGGTGGCCGTGACCGGTGCGCGCCGGCGGCCGAGGAGCGATCGGTAGAGCTCGTCGAGCTCGGCGCCTAGAACATCGATGCTCTGCCGCTCGGCGGCGCTTCGCGCGGCCAGCCCCTCCTTTAGCCGGAACGTGTCGTTCTCGGCGAGGCGGGCCATCGCGGCCGCGACGAGCTCCGGCTGCTCGTCACGCGCCGGCGGCTCGATCGCCGGCACGCCGCTGGCGAGCGCTTCCGTCCTGAGGCGTATGGATCCGCCCGACGCGGGGATGAACCCGAGCGCACCGCGCAGGATCGCCGCCCGGCGAGCGCCATCGTGGGCCGTCTCGATCGCGATGCGGTCGCGGGCGCGTCTCGGGACGTAGGGGCGACCTAGCAGCGGCCGTGTCCGAAGGACACTGATCTTCACACCGGGAACCGAGTCGAGCGCTCGAATCGCAGCGCGGGCGAGCGATCGGTCGTCCGGTTCCCATTCGAGCACGAAGCGCCGGACGGCGGCCCCAGGGCGGAAAAGCTGCGTGTCGACCCCAACGGGGAGGAGCCTGTACTCGCCCGGGAACCTCTCTGTAGCGGAAGCGAGGGTGTCCTCACCCACAGCCGTGAGCGCGTCGATCCGCGCCAGGAGCTTCGCGCGCTGGGCTTTCGACGGGGGGTAGCCGAGGCGCTCGGGGGAGTGGAACGTCGCGACCGAGAGACCGACGGCGTCGCGCAGGGCGAGGTAGGAGAGGCTGGGGACGCCAGGCTCGTGGCCGTGGACGAGGTCGAACCCGCTCTTCGACAATGCGAGCTGCAGGTTTGCTCGCACGCCGACCGGGACGCCGACCCTGCTCGTTCGCGAGACGGGGACCGCGGGCCCGAGCGCGACGAGACCCTCGAGACGCTCGTCGCTCTGCTCGAGACGGCGCAGTGCGCGCCTTCCGTCTGCAAGCTGAGACGCGCTGTTCGAGGGCGCGAGAATGCACACGGAGTGGCCGAGTGCGGTGAGTGCCTGCGCCGCCGCTGCGACGTGGTCGTTTACGTCGTGGGGTTGCGACCAGGAGAACGGGGTGACCAGGCAGATGCGCAACCCCATCGAGCTGGATTCTACGCCAGGGCGGCCGGTTCCCTTGCCTGCAGTCGACGTCACTCGCCGTCAGTGTGGGAGCCGCTCGCGCCGGCTCCCACGAATCTTCGCGGCCGCCTTCGGCGTCCGCTGCGCGGCGCCCTAGGGGCGCCTTGCGGTCGCCCGCTGCGCGGCGGCCTTCGACTTCGCCCGCGCGTTCTTGCCAATGAAGCTCTCGACGAGGTCGGCCGCCTCGTCGTCCACGATCTGCTTCGGCGGCGACTTCATGAGATACGAGCTCGGGCCTTCGAGCGCGCCAGACATGCCGTTGTTCAGCGCCAGCTTCGCGAGTCGGACGGCGTCGATGACGATCCCGGCAGAGTTCGGTGAGTCCCACACCTCCAGCTTCAGCTCGATGTTGAGCGGAACGTCGCCGAAGGACGAGCCCTCGAGGCGGATATACGCCCACTTGCGATCGGTCAGCCAGGGCACGTAGTCGGACGGGCCGACGTGGACGTTCCCAGCGCCGAGGTCGTAGTCGAGCATCGACGTGACGGCGTTCGTCTTCGAGATCTTCTTCGACTCGAGACGGTCGCGCTCGAGCATGTTCAGGAAGTCGGAGTTGCCACCGACGTTCAGCTGCATCGTCTTGTCGAGATGGACGCCTCGCTCGCGGAAGAGGCTCGTCAGCACGCGATGCGTGATCGTCGCGCCGACCTGCGACTTGATGTCGTCGCCGATTATCGGGACGCCGGCCTGCTCGAACCGATCCTGCCAGTAGGGCTCACGCGCGATGAACACGGGCATGCAGTTCACCATCGCGACGCCGGCCGAGAGGATCTGTTCCGTGTACCACTTGGCGGCCTGCTCCGAGCCGACCGGGAGGTAGTTGACGACGACGTCGGTACCCGTCTCATTGAGGATCCCGACGATGTCCGCGGTCCGTCCGGGCGACTTCTCGACGATCTCCGAGAGGTACTTGCCGAGGCCGTCGTGGGTCATGCCACGCTGAACCTTGATTCCGGTCTCCTTGACGTCGGCGAACTTGATCGTGTCGTTCGGGTGGGCCCAGATCGCCTCGGCCATGTCCGCTCCGACCTTGCCCTTGACGACGTCGAAGGCGGCCGTGAACTCGATGTCGCGGACGTGATAGCCACCCAGGTCGACGTGCATGAGGCCCGGCACGAAGTCCTTCGGATCCGCGCCCTTGTAGTACGTGACGCCCTGGAGCAGGGAGTTCGCGCAGTTGCCGACCCCGATGATCGCCACCCGTACCTTGTCCTGGGAGCGAACGGCCCCGTTGCTGTCGCCGTTGCTGTCTGTCATTGCCTCCACTCTCTTTCCCCCGCCGAACGGGACTCGATCGATGAATGCCGGCTCGAGGTGAACGCCCAGGTCGTCGGCGAGCGCCTGGACGATCACGCGATTCGTGTTCGATCCGCGCTCGAAGGCCTCGACCTGAACCGCTCGCTTCAGCTCCGGCGGCATGCGGAGCACGACCACCGGGCTGTCCCCGGGAGTCGAGCCGCGCCGGCCACTCGGCTCGAACGCGACGCCGAACCGTTCGGCGAGCGTCGAGACGGCGACGTCGTTGAGCGCGCTGTCGCGCCGCTGCACCTCGCTGGAGAGGCGGCGCTTGAGCTCGGCGGGCATCCGCACGAGCACGCTCTTGACTGCCGGACGGGGCATAAGTGCTAGCAGTATAGCACTAGAGATCTAGACGGAGCTAGCCTGGTCGCGCAGCTGTTTGCGGACGAACAGGATCCGCTGCACGACCGTGATCCACGCCAGCACCATGAGCGCGACCACGGCCCACGGCAGGGCGCCGAGCGAGCCGAGCGCGAGCCCGATCCCGAGGATCGCGACGCGCTCGACGCGGCTTCCGAAGCCGACGTCGCCCCGCAATCCGAGAATCTCGGCCTTGGCGCGCGTGTAGCTGACGAGCAGGGAGCCGACCACGGCGGCAAAGGCGACCCCGACGGCCCACATCTTGCCTTCGCGGGCGAAGACCAGAGCGGCCGCGCCGAGCATGAACGCTTCGCCGACACGGTCGAGCGTCGAGTCGAGAAACGCCCCGAACGGGGTTCCCTTGCCGCCCGCACGCGCGAGCGCGCCGTCGAGGATGTCCATCATCGCGCCGACGACGTAGAGCGCCGCCCCGACCAGGTAGAGCCACCACGCCTGATCGACGAAGTAGACGGCGACCGAGCCGGCGATGCAGAGCGCGACGCCCGAGAGGGAGAGCATGTCGGGCGTGAGGCCGGTATTCGCGACCTGCGCCATCGAGCGGGTCGCCGCCTCGCGCGCCTCGGCGATGTACGCATCCTTGACCTCGCCGAGGGTTCGCTGCTCGCGCATCCGGCGCCAGGCTAGCAGCGGCGGTTGGAACTCGTTTCAGCATGACGCTTCGTCGCCGGGGCGTGATGGGTGGGTGGATGCAAGGACGCAGGGAGCCCCAATACGAGACGTATCGGGGCGACCGAGGACGCCGCAGCACGCCCGCACAGCACGCAGCGGCGGCACAAGGCTTTGTGCTGAAACGAGTTCCCTACGGACTCAGGGCGCGCCCGACCTCGCTCCGTCTGCTGCGGGCCGTTTCGAGCCAGAGCACGAGCGAGGTCGACACGATCGCGACGGCGATGCCGCCTGCGATATCGAGCCAGAAATGGTTGCCGGTCGCCATGACGGTGAACCAGACCCAGCTCGGCCAGAGCGTCCAGAGGAGCTTCGCCCAGCGGGAGGAGACGAGTGCGGCCATCGTGAACCCGAGGATCAGGGCGTCGGCCGAGTGGATGCTCGGCATCGCCGCGAACTGGTTCGACGCGAGCTGGACGAAGCCGCTGCCGTGGTTCAGCGCCGAAGACTGGGCGAGCGTGTCGACGAATCCCCACTCGCCGAAGAACCGGGGCGGCGCCGTCGGGAGCAGCACGAACCCGACGAGCGCGAGCAAGTTCGCCACGATGAGGACGTTCCGCAGGCGGGAAAAGGCCTCGTTTCGCTTGAAGTACACCCAGAGGAGCGCGATGCCGACGACCGTGAACTGCGAGTTCCAGTACGTCCAGTTGGTCGCCTGCACCAGCCAGCCGCCGGCGTGGAGGACGACGTTTTGGATGTCGAGCTCGATGAGCGCGTGGAAATGCCGCTCGAAGTCGATGATCCCGCGTCCGTTGCGGAACGCCTCTTCGGGGCCGCGATCGGCGATCCCACGTGCCAGCTGGTACGCCAGGATGAACCCGAACCAGATTGCGAGTTGGAGGACGAAATCCTGCCACCCCCGGGGAAACGCGTGCCTGAGTCGCGTGGCCACGACGCGCAATTGTAGAGAAACGGGTCGCCGTCCTGTTAGATCGCGTTTCGATGTGGTGTCTCGCGCCCTGGCGCGAAGCCGGTCGCTCACCCGCCGATGTACGACATCTCTACGCGCGGAAGCTCGGCGGTCGCCTCCGAACGCAGCTCGGAGTACCGATCGGTGCGGCTCAGCCAGACCGAAGCCACGGCGTCCGTGAGCTCCCTGTCGGTGGCCTGACCCCGAACGAGGGTGCGCAGATCGTGCCCCCTGACTCCGAAGAGGCAGGTGTAGAGCTTGCCCTCGGCCGAGATTCTCGCGCGCGTGCAATCGCCGCAGAACGGCTGGGTGACCGAAGCGATCACGCCGATCTCGCCGCCGCCGTCCGAATAGCGCCAGCGCCGAGCGACCTCGCCCTGGTAGGTCGGCGATGCCGGCTCGAGTGGCAGCGCGGCGCCGATCTGCTCGACGATCTCGCCCGCCGGTACGACGTCGTCCAGGCGCCACCCGTTCGTCGCGCCCACGTCCATGAACTCGATGAAGCGCAGGATGTGACCCGTTCCGTGGAAGTGGCGGGCCATCGGGAGGATCGACTCTTCGTTGACGCCGCGCTTGACGACCATGTTGACCTTGACCGGCCCCAACCCCGCCGTTGCGGCCGCCTCGATCCCCGCGAGAACACGCGCGACGGGGAAGTCGACGTCGTTCATAGCCCGGAAAACCTCGTCATCGAGCGAGTCGAGGCTCACTGTGATCCGCTCGAGACCCGCCGCGGCGAGTGCCTGAGCCTTGCGTGCCAGGAGGGAGCCGTTCGTCGTCAGGGTGAGGTCGAGCCCGGGGATCACGGCCAGCAGCCCGATCAGCGTCTCGACGTCTCGCCGCAGGAGCGGCTCGCCGCCGGTGAGGCGGATCTTCTCGACGCCGAGCCCGGCGAAGACGCGCGCGAGGCGCGCGATCTCCTCGAACGTGAGGAGCTGCTCGCGGCGAAGGAACTCATAGTCGCGCCCGAAGACGTCTTTCGGCATGCAGTAGGTGCACCGGAAGTTGCACCGGTCAGTGACCGAGATCCGAAGATCACGGAGCGGCCGTCCGAGGGTGTCGAGAACCATCTTCTCTAGGGTACCGGCGGACCGGCGAGCTCCAGGAGCGTGTCGGCCTGCGCTGCCCCTGTTCTCGGTCATGCGGCACCTTCGTCGGTCGGAAGGTCGAGGCGACTCAGGCTCAGCCTGCACCCACACTACGGGTGCCGGGGACGCAGGCGGTTGCTCGCGCACTCCGCCGCTCGCTCGAAGCTCACCAAGCGCCGCACATAGGCGTTGTAGCGGCCGTGAGCCGAGTCGGGCTCTTCCTCATGCAGCCGTTCGTACAAGCGGTGCTCAGGCGACTCGAGCGGCTCCGGAAGGGTGAGTCCGAGGTCGGTGAGTCGCTGTGCGCCAATCGAGACGAGCAGGGCCTCTACAGACACAGTGCCGTGCCCGAGATCTGCGATGCCTTTAGCGATGAGCTCCTCAGCGGGAAGACCCGCAGGCAGAGGACGGTCGCGCGCCACCTCTCGACGATACCGCGTTTGACGGCGGTGGAGAAGGAGATATCTGCTATACATACGCTTAGATTTTCTCTAATCCGGGAGGCAACACAGTATGGGCAAGACCATCGGAATCGACCTCGGCACGACGAACTCTTGTATCGCGGTGCTCGAGGGCGGAGAGCCGACCGTCATCCCGAACGCCGAGGGAGGGCGAACGACGCCCTCCGTCGTGGCGTTCACGAAGGACGGGCAGCGGCTCGTCGGCGCGCCTGCCAAGCGGCAGGCCGTCACGAACCCGACGAACACGGTGTTCTCGATCAAGCGCTTCATGGGACGGAAGTCCTCGGAGGTCTCCGAGGAGATGACCATCGTCCCGTACGAGGTCGTCGCAGGTCCGAACGGCGACGCGCGGGTGAAGGCGGGCGGCAAGGAGTACGCGCCGCCGGAGATCTCCGCGATGATCCACCAGAAGCTGAAGG
>JBBQXH010000064.1:0-10048 GCA_038209835.1 Gaiellales bacterium
TCCGCGATCCCGCTGATCAACAAGTCGACCGACTCCCTCGACCACGTCAACACCCAGCTCGTGAAGGTCGATCGCGTGACGGACAGCGCCGTCGACGCCGCCGACGCGGCGGACACGGCGGTGCGCGCCGTCTCGATGGCAGTGACGAAGCCGGTCACGAAAGTCTCCGGGCTCGCCAAGGGCGTCTCGCACGGCACGTCGGCGTTCATGGCCGGAAACGACGTTCGCTCCTCGTTGAACGCCGGTCGCGACGCGGCGCGACGGCGGGAACGCGAGATCCACCACGAGATCACGCGGGTCGACCAGCGCGCGGCTGCTGCGGCTGTGCCCCCTGCGCAGTCCGCCGAGAGCATCGAGCAGGCAGCGGCCCAGGCCGTCGACGCGGCCACCGAGGTCGCCGACGGAACGGGCTCACCTGCGCCGCTCCCGCCGAACGCGCCCTGAGCCGCTAGCCAGGCGCATCGACCTACAATCGAGTTCGTGCGCACGAGCAATGAGCTGCGCGAGGGATTCCTCGCCTATTTCGAGTCAAAGCGGCATCTGAGGCGGCCTTCGGCCTCGCTCGTGCCGGCAACGTTTGACCCGTCGGTGCTCTTGACCACCGCCGGAATGCAGCCGCTCAAGCCGTATTTTCTCGGTCTCGAGACACCCCCGGCCGACCGGCTGACGACCGTGCAGAAGTGCTTCCGGGCCACCGACATCGACTCGGTCGGCCTCACGGCCCGCCATCTCACGTTCTTCGAGATGCTCGGCAACTTCTCGGTCGGCGACTATTTCAAGGACGGTGCGATCGACCTCGCCTGGGAGTTCGTCACCGAGCACATGCAGCTGTCGACCGAGCAGATCTGGGCGACGGTGTTTGCCGGCGACCCTGAGCTCGGGCTGGGCGAGGACGCCGTCGCGGTGAGCGGATGGGAGCGGGTCGGGATCCCTGCGGATCGGATTCGCGGGCTGCCGCGCTCGGAGAATTTCTGGCAGGCAGGCCAAACCGGGCCTTGCGGGCCGTGCTCGGAGCTCTACTACGATCGGGGTGCCGAGCACGGATGCGGGCGTGCGGATTGCGCGCCGGGATGCGAGTGCGATCGATTCCTCGAATTCTGGAATCTCGTCTTCATGGAGTTCGAACTCCACGAGGACGGTCTCTTGACGCCGCTACCGAGGCAGAACATCGACACGGGACTAGGCGTCGAGCGAGGAGCCGCGATTCTCCAGGGCGTCTATTCCGTCTATGAGACGGACGGGTTCCGGGCGGTCATGGAATGGGTGGAGGGCGAGACCGGCACGGCGTACGGCGAGTCAGACGAAGTGACGAAAGCGCATCGGGTGCTCGCCGACCACGCCAGGGCGATGACGTTTCTCGCCTCGGACGGCGTGACACCGTCGAACGAGGGGCGCGGCTACGTGATGCGCAGGATCGTGCGCCGCGCCGTTCAGCACGGATCGCGCATCGGTCTCGGGACCCCGTTCCTCGCCCGGCTCTCGGACATCGTGATCGACATGATGGGTGGCTCCTATCCGGAGCTCGTCAACCACCGTGGAGAGATCCACCTGATTCTCGAAGCCGAGGAGGAGCGATTCGCGCAGACACTGGTGAACGGGATGAAGCTGTTCGACGAGGTGCTCGGGCGTAGCCCCGACGGCATCTCCGGCGACGATGCCTTCCGCCTCCACGACACGTATGGGTTCCCGCTCGAGCTGACGCGCGAGCTCGCCCTCGAGCACGGCGTGCCGGTCGACGAGGACGGCTTCGAGCAGCTCATGGCGGGGCAGCGCGATCGCTCACGTGCGGGACAAGCGAGTGAGCTCGAGCGGGCAGCCACGTTCTCTCGCGATGCCGGCTTCGCCACGGTCTTCGTCGGTTTCGAGAAGACCGAGGTCCTGACGCAGCTAGGTGTTCTCGAAGAGATCGGCGAGGGGCGCGTCCTCGCGAAGCTCCGCGAGTCGCCCTTCTACGCCGAGGGCGGCGGGCAGGTTTCCGACAATGGGGTTCTCGAGTCCGACGGCGGCGCCTGTGCTGAGCTCGTCGCGGCCTTCCGGTTCGGTGACGACCAGGCACTGCTCTTCGTGGGCGGCGGCTTCGTAGCCGGCGATCGCGTGAAGGCCTCCGTTCCCTGGTCAGTTCGCTTCCCGACGATGGCGAACCACACCGCGACCCATCTGCTGCACGAGGCGCTCCGGCATGTGCTCGGCGACCACGTGAAGCAGGCCGGATCGGCCGTGCGGCCAGACAAGCTCCGGTTCGACTACTCGCATGGCGCGCCGCTCTCGGAGGAGCAGCGAGAGCTCGTCGAGAGCCTGGTGAACCAGCACATCTTCGAGAACCGCCCTGTTCACACGTTCGTCACGCCGATCGAGGAGGCCCGAAAGCTCGGGGCCATGATGCTCTTCGGCGAGAAGTACGGCGACGTCGTCCGCGTCGTCGAGGTCGACGGCGTCTCCCGCGAGCTGTGCGGTGGCACGCACGTTGGCTCGACGGCGGAGATCGGCGCCTTCAAGATCCTGTCCGAGAGCTCGGTCGGCTCGGCGACGCGGAGGATCGAGGCGGTCACCTCGGGCGCGGCGGCGAGCTACCTGTTCGAGCGGGAACGGGAGGCCGCGAGGCTACGGGAGGAGCTGGAGGCCGAGCGCAAGGCTTGGAGCCGTCTCGAGAAGCAGCTCCGTGCCGGAGCCGGCGCGGCCGACGAGCTGGTTTCTGGGCTTCTCGCGTCCGCGCAGGAGGCGCGCGGGGTTCGCATCGTCGTCGGCGAGGTAGGGGAGATGGATGCCGATTCACTCCTCGACCTCTCGGATCGTGTCAAGCAGAAGGCCGATCCCGCGGCGGTCGTGCTCGGCGCGCCGACGGACGGCCGCGTCAGCCTCGTCGCGAACTTCTCCGACGCCGCTGTCGAGCTCGGTGCGAACGCCTCGGACGTCGTGAAGGTCGCGGCTGGAATCGTCGGAGGAGGGGGCGGTGGCCGGCCCTCCATGGCACGAGCCGGGGGAAGGGACCCCGACCGTCTCGCCGAGGCAATCGCAGCCGCCGAACGGGCCCTCGTCGACGCGCTCTCGTCGTAGGAGGAAGGGAGCGCCGGTCGCCCGGCGCTCCCTTTGGGAGGGGTCATCTCGGTCGAACTGCGTCAGCCCTCGCACCGCGCGATGCTGTTCCGGCCGCCGTCTGCGTCGCAGGTGTCCGTCCCTGGGCCGCCGTCGATGCGATCGTTTCCGGCGCCTGCCGTGATCGCGTCGTCGCCTTCGCCCGCACCGACGCGGTTGTCGCCGTCCCCCGCGTCGATCGTGTCTCCGCCCGGGCCGCCCGCGATCGAGTCGTTGCCCGCACCGGTGACGATCGAGTCGCGCCCAAAGCCACCGCGGACGCGGTCGTCCCCGGCGCCGCTGTCGACGGTGTCAGCGCCGGTTCCGGCGGCGATCCTGTCGTCACCGCCTCCAGCGGTTACCCGGTCTGCCCCGGGGCCGGCGCAGATGACGTCGTTCCCGCCGCGCCCGTCGATCACGTCATTCCCGCGGCGTGCGCGGATGACGTCGTCCCCCGGAGTTCCGGTGATGATGTCGTCCCCCGTCGTGCCGAGAATCGTGGGCGTCAGGCTGCAGAGCTGACGGAACGACTGCTGCGCGACCTCGACGTCGACGGTTCCGGTCGCGGTCATCGACCCGTCCGACACGATGTACGTGAACGAGTCACTTCCCCTGAAGCCTGCATTCGGCGTGTACCGCACCTTGCCGGCGTCCGGACCGGATGCGACAGGGGCCGCGGAGCCGTTGGCAGGCGCTCCGACCGAGACGAGAGTGAGCGTCTGCCCGGTCTCGCCTGGAGGCCCCGGAGAATCGTTCGCCAGCACGTCGATGAGGACGCTCTCGCCCGCCGCCGTGGTTGCCGAGTCTGTCCGCGCGATGGGTGGTTCGTTGACCGATGTCACCGTGACCGCGACCTCGGCGGACTCGGCGCCGTCGTGCCCGTCGGAGACCGTGTACTCGAACGTATCGCTGCCGGTGAAGTCGGGATTCGGCGAATAGATCACGCTGAGGCCGTCGGGCGAGACGGTCGTCGTCCCGTGCTCCGCTCCCTCGGCCAGGGTGACGTGGAGCGAGTCACCGTCCACGTCCTGGTCGTTGGCCACGACGGCGATGGATGCCGGGACGTTCTTGCTCGTCGTGGCGGCATCATCCTCGGGATCAGGGTCGTCATTCACCGGGTTCACCGTGATGGTGACGCTGGCGGTATCGGATCCGCCCTGCCCGTCCGAGATCGCGTACGTGAAGGTGTCGCTTCCCGCGAAGTCGACGTCAGGCCGGTACGTGACGGCGCTCGCACCGGCGATCGCCATGCCGTGGGCCGGGTCGGAGACCGAGGCGATCGAGAGCGGGTCGCCGTCGGGATCGGTGTCGTTCGCGAGAACCGCGATCGTCGCCGGCCCGGTGTCCTCGTCGAGCGCGACCGAGTCAGCTTGGGCCGTGGGGTCGCCGTTCGAGCCTCCGCCTCCGCCACCCGAGAGCGAATGGCTCCCGAGGCCGTCGAAGGTGTCGATCGGCAGACCGTCCCACTGGGAGGCAGGATCGAACGGGTCGGAGCTGTTCACGTCGCCGCTCTGGATCGAGGCCTTTCGGCGGAGTGTGTTGTCGGCCGTACTAGCATCGCCCGTTCCCCACTCGACACCCGGATCGTTCCCGATCTGCCCGAGCACGTCGACGATCGTCCCGGCCTTACGCAGCGCCAGGGCGTCGTTGCCGTTGAACAGGAAGTTCGTCGTCGTCTGGTCGGCGACGGCGAGCACCGCGGCAACCGCCGTGCTTCGGGCGAGGACGAATACGTCGCCGTCGGGGACCGAGCCCGTCAACGGGATCGTCGCCGTCGCAGTCGGGCTGCCGTTGGCGAAGATCTGGATGTCGTAGCTGCCGGTGAGCGTCACCGCCGCACCGGTGCCGTTGAAGATCTCGAGGGCCTTGTTGTTACTCGATCCTTCGACGTACTCGCTGAAGAAGAGCTCGGTCGGGGCGGCCGATGCCGCTCCGGCAAAGCACGCTGCGAGGGCTACGGCCACCGCGAGAAGCGCGACTCGCAGGCGAGGGCGCAGGCGTCGATCCACAGTGTTCCTCCTTGGTCGGGTTCGTACTTCACGATCGCGCGGAGGAGCGCGCGTGAGACACACCGGATGTGCCGGGAGGCGCACGAAACTGCGCCGAAGATGCGATGTACTTGGCGAGGCCGTCGATACAATCCGGCGTTCGTGAAGGTCCTCGCCCTCGACTACGGCTCGGCGCGGACCGGCGTCGCGATCTCGGATCCGAGCGGGACGGTGGCCCGCCCGCTCGAGGTCGTCCAACGCGCCGGCTCGGGCGCCGGGCTGCGCCGGATCGCCGCTCTCGTCCACGATCTCGAGGTCGACTGCATCGTCGTGGGGATGCCGACAACGCTACGAGGCGAACGGGGTGCACAGGCGATCGAGACGGATGTGTTCATCGATGCGCTCCGTGGATCGGTGGATGTTCCCGTGGAGACGTTCGACGAGCGCTTCACCACGAGGCTCGCGCGCTCGCACCCAGCCGCCTCGGCGGAGGATGCCGTGGCTGCCGCCCATCTCCTGACCGGCTATCTGGCGTGGACGAGCAACCGCCCGGCCTGAGCACACGGAGGCCGGACGGCCCGTCGCGTCCGCCGCAACGCGAGTACCGGCGACATCGTCCGTCGCACACGCTCGCGATCGTCCTCGGCATCCTGCTCGGCGCAGCGGCGATCGGAATCGCCGTCGTGCTCCTGCGCTCGAGCGGCGACGACGCACCGGCCACGACGCAGGAGACGGTCGCAGCGCTTCCGACGCTCAAGATCGTCTTCCCGGAGGGCTTCACGCGGAGCGAGATGGCCGGCCGGATCGGCGTCGTGAACAGGATCGCGAAGGAGAAGCGCAAGCTCGAGACCTCGCTCGTCCCCAAGGAGTACCTCGTCGAGACGAAGTCCTCGACGGTTCCGGCGGAGTTCGGAGGACCGAAGAAGCAGACTAGCCTCGAGGGTTTCCTCTTTCCGGCGACGTACGACTTCACGCCGAAGACGACGGCGCGCCAACTCGCCGACCTCCAGCTACTCGCCTTCCGAAAGGCGTGGGCGACGGTCGATCTTTCCTACGCGAAGAAGCGCAATCTCACTCCCTACGACGTGCTGACCATCGCCTCGATGATCGAGGCGGAGGTACGCCTGCCGAAGGAGCGGGCGCTCGTGGCGGCCGTCGTCTACAACCGGCTGAAGGCGGGGATGGCGCTCGGGATTGACGCCACGTTGCGCTACGGCCTCGACATCCCGCCGAACAAGTCGATCACGCAGAGCCAACTCGAGGACAAGACGCCCTACAACACCCGGATCCATACCGGGCTCCCACCGACGCCGATCGGCAACCCCGGGCTCGCCTCGATGAAGGCGGCGGCGAAGCCCGCGACCGTCGACTACCTCTACTACGCTCGGAAGCAGGACTGCAAGAGCCACTTCTTCACTGCGAGCGAATCGGAGTTCCTCGCCTTCCTGGACGGACCGCGGTGCTAGCACCGACCGCGTCGACCCGGCTCGTCGGCATCCTCGGTCACCCGGTCTCGCACTCGCTCTCGCCGCGCATGCAGAACGCTGCCTTTGCAGCCCGCGGGCTCGACTGGGCCTATCTGCCCCTTCCGTGCGAACCCGCGCGGCTCGGCGAGGCCGTCCGGGGGCTCGTCGCGCTCGGCTTCGAGGGGGCGAACGTCACGATCCCGCACAAGACAGCGGTGCTCGACCACTGCGACGAGGTGGACGAGATCGCGCGCAAGGGGGCGTCCGCCAACACGCTCTTGATCCGTGACGGCCGGGTGCATGCCACCAGCACCGACGGCCTCGCCGTGACGAGCGTTGTGAATGCGGCCGGTGCGCGGGTGCTCATGCTCGGTGCGGGCGGCGCTGCGCGGGCCGTTGCGACAGCGCTCATGGACGCCGGAGTGGCGAGCCTCCGAGTCTACGCGCGCCGGCGGGAGGCAAGTGAGGAGCTCGTCTCGCATCTTCGCCGGGCCTTTCCGCATGGCGACGTGGGCGAGCTCGAGGCGCCGGAAGATACAGGTGCCATCACGATGCTGGTGAATGCGACGCCCATCAGGGAGGAGCTTCCCGCGCAGCCGCAGCCACATCAGCAGATCGTCGATCTCGCGTATCGCGCGGACGGCGAGCCGACGGCATTCGTCGCGGCCGCCCGGGAGGTCGGGAGCACCGTCGTCGTCGACGGGCTCGAGATCCTCGTCCGCCAGGGAGCGGCCTCGTTCGAGCGTTGGACGGGCGTCCCGGCGCCGATCGACGCCATGCGCTCAGCCGTCGCACCGTAGTCTTTGGGGTGCGATGACGCTCACCATGACCACCGCCGGCGAGTCACATGGGCCGGGCCTCGTCGCCGTCGTGACGGGGCTTCCGGCAGGTCTCGCCCTCGACCGCGAGACGATCGACGCCGACCTGCGCCGGCGCCAGCAGGGCTACGGGCGCAGCCCGCGTCAGCAGATCGAGACGGACGAGGTCGAGGTGATGACCGGGCTTCGCCAGGGCCGGACGATCGGGACGCCGCTCACGCTCGTCGTGCGAAACAGGGACCACAAGAACTGGACGCACGGCATGAATCCCTGGCCACCCGAGGGCGAGCCGCAGGGCAAGGGCACGAAGCCGGTCACGCTCCCGCGTCCCGGTCACGCCGATCTCGCCGGCGTCATGAAATACGACCTCCCGGACGTCCGCGATGCGCTCGAGCGTGCGAGCGCGCGCCACACGGCGAGCATCGTCGCTGCGGGGGCGGTCGCCAAGGCGCTGCTCGGCGAGATCGGAATCTCCGTTGAGGGCGCCGTTCTCGAGGTTGGTGGCGCGCGCGACGAGGAGGCGATCCGCGAGGCGATCGACGCCGCACGGGCCGATCGGGACACGCTCGGTGGGATCGTCGAGATCCGCGCGACCGGAGTTCCGCCCGGGCTCGGCTCGTACTCGACGAAGGCCGAGCGGCTCGACGCCCGCCTCGCCTGGACACTTCTCGGGACGCAGGCGGTGAAAGGTGTCGAGATCGGAGACGGCTTCGCGCTCGCGTCGCTCCGGGGCTCCGAAGCGCACGACGAGATCTTCCGCGACCCTGATGGCTTCTACCGGGAGACGAATCACGCCGGCGGCATCGAGGCGGGCATCTCGAACGGGGCCGACATCGTCGTGCGGGCGGCCATGAAGCCGCTGCCGACGCTAATGCGGCCGTTGCGCTCCGTGGATCTCGCGAGCGGCGAGCCCGCCGCAGCGCTCGTGGAGCGATCCGACGTCTGTGCGATCGAAGCCCTTGCGGTGGTCGGGGAGGCGGTCGTCGCCTTCGAGCTCGCCGCGGCGGCGCGCGAGAAGTTCGGCGGCGATTCGGTCGGCGACTTCACCTCCGCGCACCGCTCATACCTGGAGCGGATCGATTGGGCCCCGCGACCGGTCTCCATCTAGTTCTGGTCGGCTTCATGGGCGCCGGCAAGTCGACCGCCGGCGCGAAGGTCGCGAGCGCCCTCGACCGTCCTTTCGTCGACGTCGATGCCGAGCTCGAGCGCAGCGAGGGCCGCACGATCCCGCAGCTCTTCGCCGAGCACGGGGAGGCGGGATTTCGCGAACGGGAGGGAGCGCTGACACGACTCCTGCTCGAAGCGCGCGAGCCCGCTGTTCTCGCGCTCGGCGGCGGCGCCGTTACCGATGCCGCTTCGCGTGCGGCCCTTCGCGACCGGGCGTTCACCGTGCTCCTCGACGTGTCGGCTGACGAGGCGTGGGCTCGTGCGCGCCGGAGCGACAGACCACTCGCTCGGGACGAGGAGGCATTCCGGCGACTCTTCGAGGCGCGTGAGCCCCTGTACCGAGACGTTGCGCAGGCCGTCGCCCACGACGTCGACGGCATCCTCCTCGCGGCCGGCGGGATCCATGTCGAGCGTGGCGCTCTCGCTCGTCTCGGCGATCTCGTTCCGGGGGAGGGAGCGGTTGCGCTCGTCGCCGACGAGCGCGTCCTCGGACTTCACCCACCGGCCATGGGCGCCCGGCTCGCCTCGACGCACACGGTGCCCTCCGGAGAGTCCGCGAAGTCGACCCGGGTGTGCGAGCGCCTGTGGGAGGAGATCGCGCTCGATCGCTCGGGCGTCGTCGTCGCGCTCGGCGGCGGAACGACCACGGACGTCGCCGGCTTCATTGCGGCGACCTACCTTCGGGGCCTTGCCGGCTGGGTGCCCGTGCCGTCCACGCTCGTCGGCCAGGTCGACGCGGGCATCGGGGGGAAGACCGGGGTCGACCTCGCCAAGGGAAAGAACCTCGTCGGCGCCTTCAATCCGCCGTCGCGCGTCGTCATCGACCCCGACCTCCTCACCACGCTCTCGGGGCGCCAGCGCGCCGAGGGCATGGCCGAGGTCGTGAAGACGGGTCTTCTCGCAGGGAGCGAGGTCTGGCGGCTCGACGACGAGGCGATGGTGCGGGCCTGCGCCGCCTACAAGGCTGCGGTCGTCCTCGCCGACCCGACCGAGCAGGGCCGGCGTGCCGTGCTCAACCTCGGGCACACGTTCGCGCACGGGATCGAGGCGGCCGGAGGGTACGAAGGGCCGAGCCACGGCGAGGCCGTTGCGCTCGGACTGCGCGCCGCGCTCAGGCTCTCAGAGCGCCATCTCGGGCTCGATCCGTCCGTTCTGGCCGCCGTCGAGGCTGAGCTTCCGGTCGAGCCGGCGCGTGTCGACCCGGAGGCCGCGTGGCGGGCGATGGCCTACGACAAGAAGGCCCGCGGCGGGCGCATCAAGCTCGTGCTGCTCGAGGCGCCCGGAGAGCCCGTCTTCCCGGTCGAGTTGCCCGATGACGAGATCCGGGAGGCGCTGGCAGCGCTCACCGCCGCATAGACTCCCGCCGTGCGCATCGCAGTCCTGAACGGCGCCAACCTGAACGCGCTCGCCGACCGCGATCCGGGGCTCTACGGCGGCATCACCTACGACGAGCTCGAGACCCGGATCTACCACTGGGCGATGGAGCTCGAATCCTCGGTCCGCTGCTTCCAGACGAACCACGAGGGGGAGCTCATCG
>JBBQXH010000065.1:0-10009 GCA_038209835.1 Gaiellales bacterium
CGGGAACGTCGCGTGGCGACCCGCGATCCTGATCGGCCTCTTCTCCGTGGCGGGCGTCGTCGGCGGGACGTTCCTGGCCGAATCGCTTCCCGAGGACGTCCTGCGAATGCTCTTCGCGGTGCTCCTGCTGGCGACCGCAGCGCGGCTCGTCTGGTCCCAGCGACGTCCCGAAACCAACGTCGAGGAGAGCTGAGATATGGTATACGACCCTGAAGCTTGATCTGAAATGACCGCACATCTGGATGAGGGCCTGCACACGGCGGATCGCGGCCGCTTCGATCGGCACCAAGGCCACCAGCCTTGCCACCGATCGAGCCAACCACGCTCCTTGGTGCAGGCGGCTCCCCAGCCGCACGCTCATTTCACATCAAGCCTCTGCCCCAGCGACCGCCGGAGGCGACCGTGAGCGAGCGCATCATCATCCGGAACGGCATCGTCGTGACGCTGAACGAGGCGGACGACGTCCACTTCGGCGGCACCGTCGTGATCGACGGCGATCGCATCGCCGAGGTCGGCGACGACGTCTCGGCGACGAGCGACGGGGCCAGGGTGATCGACGCGACCGACCGCATCGTGATGCCGGGGCTCGTCGACTTTCACTACCACACCGCCCTCATGAAGGGATGGAGCGACCACCTTCCGTTGTGGGAGTACCTGCAGACCTGCTGGTACCCGATGATCCGCGCGGTTAGCCCGGAGGATGCGTACTGGGCTGCGCTCGCGAGCTACAGCGAGTCGATCAAGTGCGGCGTGACGGCCGTCAACGACATGTGGCGACAGCTCGAGTCGCTCGCCGACGCAGCTGAGAAGATCGGGATCCGGGCCGTTCTCTCGAACGACGTCGCGACGGATGAGCACAATCTCGACACGCTCGCTGATGCTGAGAAGGCATTCAGGGAGAAGAACGGCGCCGCGAACGGCCGCGTGAAGATCCTCGTCGGCATCGAGTGGCTCCCGCTGGCATCCGAGCAGCTTCTCCGGGAGGCACGCGCGCTCGCGAACGACCTCGGCACCGGCGTTCACATCCACCTGAACGAGTCGCTCTCCGAGGTCGAGATCTCGAAGGAGATGTTCAGCCGCCGCCCCGCCGAGGTCTACTACGACAACGGGATCCTCGGGCCCGACTGCATCGCCGCGCACTGCGTCTGGCTCTCCGACGCCGAGATCGCGCTCCTCCGCGAGACGCACACCCACGTCTCGCACAACCCGAGCTCGAACGCGAAGCTTGGCAACGGCATCGCGCGCCTCCCGGAGCTACTCGCGGCCGGGCTCAACGTCGGTCTCGGACACGATGCCGCCGAGTGCAACAATAGCCGCGACATGTTCGAGGTGATGAAGTTCGCCTCGGTGATCCACAGGGCCGCGCGCGTCGACGCGAGTCTCGGCCAGGCGCCCGACATCGTGCGGATGGCCTGCAAGAACGGGAACGCCGGCCTCGGGATCGACGCCGGAGAGCTGTCGCCCGGCAAGAAGGCTGATCTCATCCTCGTCGACACGCAGAGCCAGATGTTCACACCGCTCATGCCGGGCTCGAAGGAGCACGTCTTCTCGCACCTCGTGTTCGCAGCGAACGGAAGCTGCGTCGAGACGGTCATCATCGACGGACAGGTGGTCTTCGAGGATCGCGAGTTCGCCACCATCGACGAGCAGGAAGTTCTCTCACAGGCGAACCGCGCGTTCAGAGAGGTCGTCGAGCGGATGGACGTTCCTGACCTCGAGTCGGTGACGAGGAGCTGAACTCGGCGCGAGGGGAGGCCGCGGCAGCCGCCGCGGCCTCCCGAGCCTGCCGTCTCAGCAGGCGGTGTTGTAGTCGTTCGTTGCGATCGTCGACGAGTCGACGGAGTCCTTCAGGAGTCCCTGGTCGGACATCCACTGGCCGAACGTCGCCCACGCGTCGAGATCGAAGCAGCCGATCGCGATCCCGCCCGGCGGCGTCAGGACGCTGAGGGTCGTCGGGGTCATCGCGTCGATCTCCTCGGCGGAGTACTCGGTGTTGGCCTTCATGATCTCGGCTGCGCCCTCGGGATCGGCGATCGCGCCCTCCGTTCCGGCGATCATCCCGGCGAGGAACCGAGAGACGGCGTCGGCGTAGGCGGGATCGGACTCGAGCCGATCCGCGTTGGCGACGATGACGAGCTCGTTGTACGACGGCACGCCAAGCTCGGAGAGCTGGATGACCGTCGGCGCCGTGCCCGTCTTGATCTCGATCTCCGGAGCCTCGATGTTCCAGTAGGCGCCGATCACGGCGTCGACCTTCTTCGAGAGCAGGGCGGGAACGAGGTTGAAGCCGACGTTCACGCTCGAAACGTCGTCCTCCGAGAGTCCTTGCTGCTTACGGATCGTTTGCAGCACCGCATCGTCGAAGGGCAGGCCGGCGTTGCCGATCTTCGCGCCCTTCACCGTGTCCGGCCCCTGCACCTTCGAGTCAGCGAGCGAGATCATCGAGTTCAGGGGAACAGGCACGAGCGAGCCGACGGCGACGACCGGGAGCCCCTGCTCGGCGGCGTAGAACATGTCGCCCTGGTAGTAGACGGAGAGGTCGAACTTCCCGGTGGCGACGAGCTTGAGGCCGGCCGACGGATCCGACGGCGTCTTGAGCTCGACGTCGAGCGCCTGATCTGTCCACATGCCCTTCTCGAGCGCGTAGAAGAGCGACACATGGTCAGGGTTCGCGAACCAGTCGAGCGCGACCTTGAGGCTCGCGGGCTCGGGTGCAGGAGCCGTCGTGTCGGTGGCCGGTGGGGCGGTATCCGTCGCCGGCGGAGCTGCTTCTGTCGTCGACGGAGCGGCCGGCTCGGCCGTTGAGTCATTCCCTCCGCCGCAGCCTGCGGCGGCAACGGCGAGCAACGCTGCCGCCAGTGCGCGGAGGAGCCAGCGTGGGCGTATGGATCGGGTTGTCATGGGCGGTCTCCCTTCTTCGGACACATCGACTAGGTGGGCATGACAGGTGTGGGCCTCAGGTCTTTGCCCAGGGGATCGTGAGGCGCTCGACGATCGTGACGAGCAGGAAGACGGCGACTGCGATCAGCGTGACGATCAGCACGGCAGCGAAGACGAGCGGAGTATCGAGCCGGCCTTGGGCCTGGAGCATCTGGAACCCGAGGCCCGCCTCGGAGCCGGCCCACTCGCCGAAGACTGCGCCGATGGCCGCATAGGTCGCGGCGATACGCGTGCCCGAGAAGATGCTCGGAAGCGCCGAGGGAAACTCGACGCGGCGGAAGATCGCGCTCCGCGAAGCGTCGAGGGTCAGCATCATGCGGACGTACTCACGGTCGACCGAGCCGAGGCCGTCGACCGTGTTGATGCAGATCGGGAAGAAGCAGAAGAGTGCAATGATCGCGAGCTTCGGGCCGATCCCGAAGCCCATGACGAGCACGAGTACCGGCGCGAGCACAACGGTTGGGATGCTCTGCGACGCAATGAGCAGCGGGAGTACGCCGCGGCGAAGAAGTCCCGACAGGTGAAGCGCGATGCCGATGCCGAGGCCTGCCGCGACCGCGATCAGGAAGCCGTAGACGACCTCCTTCAACGTCACCCACGTGTCCGAGGCGAGCCCGTCCGCGTTGTCAACGAGCGTCGTGGCGATGAGCGAGGGAGTCGGCCAGAGATAGGCCGGGACATCGAGGGCGCGGCAAAGCAGTTCCCACACGCCGATTGCGAGCACGACGAGCACGATCGGTGGGCCATAGGTCTTCAGCACGTGACGCGTTCGACCGTCACTCGAGCGGGCCTTCTCTGCGACTCCGAGCTGCCGAGGCTTCTTCTCGGCCGTCAGCATTCGAGGGCCTCCAACGCCTGTTCTTTCAGCGCGCTGAACTCGGGCGACGTGACGATCTCACGGCGCGGCACGTGGCGCGGGAAGTTCGTCTCGAAGCTCTGCACGATCCGCCCCGGTCGAGCCGAGAAGACGACCACGCGGTGCGTCAGGAGAAGCGCCTCGTCGACATCGTGGGTGACGAGCAGCGCCGTCTTCGGCTCCTCCTCGAGCGCGCCGAGAAGCCACTCTTGCATCTGGGCCCGCGTGATCGAGTCGAGCGCGGCGAACGGCTCGTCGAGGAGAAACACGGCCTTCTCGGCCATCAGGGTTCGGAGGAACGCGACGCGCTGGCGCATACCGCCGGAGAGCTCCGCGGGCGTGCGCTCCTCGAACTCGCCGAGCCCGAAGCGCTCGAACAGCGGGCGGGCGAGCTCGCGTGCGGCCTTTCGGGCGAGCCCGCGGTTCTCGAGCGCGAGGCAGGCGTTGTCGAGCGCCGTGCGCCAGGGCAGGAGGAGATCCTTCTGAGGCATGAGCGCGCAGCGGGCGAGGCGCTCGCGCGGGGTCTCGGCCGATCCGATCGAGATCGTCCCCTCGTCTGGCTCGAGAAGGCCCGCGATGTCAGAGAGGAGCGTCGACTTCCCGCACCCGCTCGGCCCGACGATCCCGAGGCGGGTGTGCGGTCGGACGGAGAGGTCGATCCCGTCGAGCGCGACGACGTCGCCGAACGTCTGGCGGACGCCTCGAATCTCGATGCCGGCGTCGTCTTCTTCCCGGACAGACATCCTGCCGGCGGATGGCGACGCGAGCTGGCGCTCACCTGCCATGGCACTGAGATATGACGGACTGAGACACCGGCTGGTTAGCGAACACCCTCGAGGGACACCGTTGATATATGAGATACGGTCGCGGTACGCTAGATCGTTCCCGGACGGATGTCAACGAGCGATGCGCCCGTCAACGGGCTCGATGGAGGGGGCACCTACAGTGACGACTGCGCTCTGCTGGGACGATCTGTTCGCGACGCACGACATGGGCCGCGGCGCCATGTATCTGCCGATCGAGGGCCTCATCGAAGACGATCTCCACGTCGACAACACCGCTCGGATCGTACGGACTCGGAACCTCGTCTCGCGGGCCGGCCTCGACTCGGTCCTTCGGATTACGGAGCCACGCGCGGCGACCGTCGAGGAGCTGCTGCGCGTTCATTCGCCCGAGCATGTCGAGCGGATGGCGGCCGTCTCAGTCGCCGGCGGTGGCGATGCGGGCGGCGATTACACGCCGATGGACGGGCGATCGTACGACCTCGCGCTTCTGAGCGCCGGATCCGCTCTCACCGCCCTCGAGCTCGTCATGACGGGGGAGGTGGCGAACGCTCACGCGATGCTCCGCCGGTCAGGCCATCACGCCTGGCGCGAGTCGGGCTACGGGTTCTGCATCTTCAACAACTGCGCCGTCGTCGCGAGAGCTGCGCAGGAACAGTTCGGCGTTGGTCGCGTCGCGATCGTCGACATCGACGCGCACCACGGGAACGGGAGTGAGTGGATCTTCGCCGCCGACCCGAGCGTCCTCACGGTCTCGATCCACCAGGATCGGAGCTTTCCGTCTGACTCGGGCCTTGTCGAGGCCGTCGGAGAGGGCGAGGGCGTCGGGACGAACGTCAACGTGAACCTTCCGGCTGGTACGGGAGATCCCGGATACCTCTACGCACTCGACCGGATTGTCGTCCCGGCGTTGGCCCAGTTCGCGCCGGAGCTCCTTGTGATCGCATGCGGCGTCGACGCGAGCCTCTTCGACCCGCTCTCTCGGCTCGGCGTGACGGCAGCGGGCTTCGCAGCGATTGCCGAGCGTCTCAGAGGCGTTGCCGCGAGCGCGTGTGAGGGACGCGTCGTCTCGGTGCAGGAAGGCGGCTACAGCCATGTCTACGCGCCGTTCTGCTGGCTCGCCGTGATCGAGACCCTCGCCGGGCTCGAGCGTCACGAAGATCCCTACGAGATGTTCATCGCCGGCCAACCCTGCTGCCGTGAGTTCCCACCCTGGCAGCGCGAGGCCATCGATGCGCAGGCCGGCGTGTTAGGCCGGTACGTCGACCTCTGAAGCTTCGGCTCAGACCGGTTCGAGCGAGTCGTGCTCGATCGAGCGGATGTGCCGCTCGGTAGCCGCCGCGGCGGCGTCCGCGTCCCCGGCCTTGATTGCCGCCACGATCGCCTCGTGCTCGGCGATCGAGCGCGCTTCGCGACCAGGTACCCGAAGCGAGGTCTTGCCGATCACGAGGAGCACGCTGCGCAGGTCGACGAGGAGCTTCAGCATGCGGCTGTTCCCGCAGGCCTCGGCGAGGATGTCGGAGAAGGCCGTGAGGCTGTCGAGCAGTCGTTGCGTTTCACCGGCTGCGAGCGCGGCGCGGCTCTCGTCGATCGAGGAGTCGAGCGCAGCAATGACGTCCGCCGGTCGCTGCGCGGCGAGGTCACGGGCGATCTGGCACTCGATCAGGAGCCGGAGCTCGAGGATCTCGCGGATGTCCTCGGCGGACGGCTCGAGGACGCGGGCGCCACGATACGGCTCGATTGCGACGAGGCCGTCTCGCTGCAGCCTGATGAGCGCCTCGCGGACGGGCGTCTTCGAGACGCCGAGATCGGCGGCGATGCGGGCCTCGACGAGCTGCTCCCCGGGTCGCAACGCGCCCGAGACGATCTCGTCGCGGACGCGCTCGTAGACGCGCCGCTCGAGCTGGGCAGGAAGGATCTTCTCGCGAGCTTCGATTGCCATCGACGGTCGTACATCGTATCTCGGTGCCCACCGGAGCCTTTGCGCTCGCTTGACGCTCGCGCCGGGCGAGCCTAGACTCACGGCGCTCATATCTCATATCTGATCTCGTGGCACGAACCACTCCTCCACCGCAGCTCGGCGTCATCGGGCTCGTCGACACCGACGAGGCGGTTGCGCTGACGCAGGGGATGGTGCGGATCCCGAGCGTGCAGGGCGAGGAAGGCGAGCTGGCCCACGCGCTCCTCGCCCGCATGAAGGGCATGGGGTTCGACGACGTCTATCTCCAGGACGCGTTGCCGGACCGCCCGAACGTCGTGGGCGTCGTCGAGTCCGGCCGGCCGGGCCCTACGCTCGTCCTCACCGGCCACATCGACACGAAGCCCGTCTGCGTCGGCTGGACGGACGATCCGTACTCGGGCCGCCTCGAGGACGGGAAGGTCCACGGGCACGCGGTCATGGACATGAAGGCGGGCGTCGCGGGCGTCGTCGCGGCGGGCGCCGCGATGGCGCGAGACCGATCGGCCTGGCGTGGCAGGATCCTCGTTGCGGCAGTCGCCGACCACATGGGCCAGCAGCAGGGCGCGATTCGCTTCTTCGAGGATCACGTGACCGACTACTGCCTCCTCGCCGAGCTGACGGATCTGAACATCTATCTCGGGCACCGGGGCCGCCTGTACTGGGATGTCACGTCGATCGGGAGGGCGGCCCACACGTGCCATCGCCATCTCGCGATCAATGCGATTGCGAAGATGGTGCCGCTGATCGAGGAGGTCGAGGCGCTCCGCTACATGCCCGAGTTGCCCGACTGGGTCGCCGAGCTGTTCGGGCGCGAGCTTTTCACGGCTGTCGGCCGGATCTACGGCGGGCTCCCGCCTGGCGGCCCCTCGATGATCCCCGACGAGTGCACGATCAGGGTGGACTCCCGCCCCCAGCCCGGGGTCGAGGAGGCTGAGGTCGAGGCGCTGATCCAGGGAGCGGTCGAGCGCGCCATGGCTCGCGACCCGGAGGCCAGGTACGAGGTCGTCCTCGCCGATCGCAAACGGCCACACCTGATCGAACGAGACCACGAGCTCACGATCGCGCTCGACCAGGCGTATCGCTCGGTGACGGGCGAGAGTCCGGGCTACGGCGCCGGGTCCTGGCTTGCAGACACCGCGAGCACCGGCCACCATTGCCCGACGGTGATCTTCGGCCCCGGCCGGGAGCCCGTCTACATGCCGAACGAGTGGCTCGACGTCGCGGACATCGAGACCGCGGCGAAGGTCTCGACGGCGATGGCGGCGATCTTGCTCGCGCCGGAATGACAACGGCCCGGCTCGAGTGCCTCGAGTCGCTGCGCATTCTGGCGAGGGTGTGCGCTGGTGTTCAACCCGGCGAGCGGAGCCTGATCGTCACCGACTCCGGAGCCGACGAGGAGATCGTCGACGCGATGGCGACGACGCTCGGAGCGCTCGAGCTCGAGGTGGCCGTTGTATCGTCTGCGCCTGCCGATCTCCCGGGCGACGACCCACCAGGCCCGGTCAGCGCAGCGATGCTCGAGGCGGATGTCGTGTTCGAGCTGACCTCAGTCTTCATCGGATCCTGCCCGGCTCGCCGGCGGGCCTGCGATCAGGGTGCCCGGTATCTAACCGTGCCGGGCCTGACGTGGACGACGCTCAGGCCTCACGGACCGTTCGCGGCGGATTTCGCGGCGATCGGGGAGCGCGCGAAGCGGCTCGCGGAGCGTCTCGACGGCGCGACGGAGTTCCACTTGGCGGGTCCGGCGGGCACGGATCTGCGCGGGAGCTTCGACGGCCGTCGCGGCCGGCCGCTCTGGGGGCTGGCCGATCAGCCCGGCGGCTACGCGGCGCCACCCGACATCGAGGTGGGCGCGAGCCCCGTCGAGGGAACGGCCGAGGGCGTGGTCGTCGTCGACGGGTCGCTCCTCTTTCTCGGGCCCGACCAGCTGCCGAGTCCCGTCGAGCTGCGGTTCGAGTCCGGGAGGCTCGTCGATCTCGGCGGCGCCGACGCGTGGCGCTTGGCCGACGCGCTCGAGCGGTCGGGCGACGAGCGGATGTGGAACCTCGCCGAGGTGTCGATCGGGCTCAATCCATACTCACGGCCCGGCGGCTCGGCCCTAGAGCTCGAGGGCATCGTCGGTGGCGCGCACGTCGCCGTCGGCAACAACGTCGCCTACGGTGGCTCGGTCGATGCTCGTTCGCACATCGACTGCGCGCTCCTGCGGGCGATCCTCGCGCTCGACGGCACGCCCCTCGATCCGCAAGAGTAGGCCGTGCCCACTGACGCGCTTGTCGACGACCTCCTGGAGCTCGCCCAGATCGCCGCGCCCACCTTCGCGGAGGAGGCCCGGATTCGCTGGATCGAGAAGCGGCTTGCGGGTCTCCCAGGGAGGCGCCGACGCGAGGCGGTTGGAAACCTCGTCTGGGAGTGGGGCGAAGGGCGACCCCGCGTGCTGCTCGCCGCTCATGTCGACACGGTCTTCGACGAGGCGACGAGCCTCGACGTCGATCACGATGGCCCATGGCTCGTCGGGCCGGGTATCGGCGACAACGCCGCCGCGGTTGTCGTTGCGATTCACGTCGTCGAGGAGCTTCTTGGCGGTGGGAACATCGGTTCCGGGGCCGTTGCCTTCACCGTTGGAGAGGAGGGACTCGGGAACCTCCGCGGCGCGCGTGCCGCGTGCGAGGCGCTGAGGCCCGAGGCCGTGATCGCGCTCGAAGGACACGGCCTCGAGCACGTGATCGTGGACGCCGTTGGGAGCGTTCGGGCACGCGTGAGGGTCACCGGCTCCGGGGGCCACTCCTGGGTCGATCGTGGCCATCCGAGTGCGATCCACGCCCTCCTCGACGTTGCGTCCGCTCTCGTTGCGCTCTCGAGCCCCGAGCGGCCGGTCAACATCGGGCTCATCTCCGGGGGACGCTCGGTCAACGCAATCGCCGATGAGGCAGAGCTCGTGGTCGAGCAGCGCGGGCTCGACGAGGCGACGCTCGACGGTTTCGCGGATAGGCTCGACTCGCTGGTCGTGCCGCCGCCGCTCGACATCTCGGTGGACGTCCTCGGTCGGCGTCCGGCCGGCCGGCTCGACCGTGATCTCCCGTTGCTCCGCGTCGTGCGTTACGTACGGGCTGGCCTCGGCCTGCCGGACGTGTTGGGGGAAGGATCCACCGACGCGAACGCCGCGCTTGCGCTCGGGATTCCGGCGCTCACGCTCGGGGTCGCCAACGGCTCGGGAATGCACACGCTCGAGGAACGGATCGATGCCGGCTCGCTCGACCTCGGCCGCGCGCAGGTTCTCGCGGCGCTGCGGCAGCTTCTCGGAGCGGCGGGCGCTTGACCGGAAGCGCCGACCGCGGATACGCTGGCGCTTCTCGTATCTGATATCTCATCGGCCGCGATCGAGGTGAAGAGGATGGCAATTGCAGTGCTGGACGGGGTTTCGGGATTCCTCTCCGAGGAGCACGGCCTCCTCATCGGAGGGGAAGAAGTGCC
>JBBQXH010000066.1:0-9985 GCA_038209835.1 Gaiellales bacterium
GAGACCGGGCACGCCCCCGTCCTCCTCCGACTCATCGAGCGCAAGCTGAAGCCCGAGACAGATGCCGAGGACGGCTCTGCCGTCACGAACTCGCTCGCGAAGCGCGTTGTCGAGACCCGTCGCGCGAAGTCTCTCCATGGCGCTTGCCGCGGATCCGACACCGGGCAGAACGGCCAGGTCGGCCCGGAGGACCTCAGCCGGATCCGAGGCCACGGCCGTGTCGGCACCGAGCCGCTCGAATGCGACCCGAACCGAGCGGACATTTCCGGCGCCGTAATCACAGATCCGGACAATCTTCACGCTTGTGCCTCGGATCCGTCACATTCCGCGCAGGATTCGTGCGGATTCCCGCGATACGCTTGAAGCGGGAGGAGGCGAAGGGTGGCCCCAGGCGTCGTCACGGAAGTCGCGCTCACAGGATTCCCTTGGTGGAGGGCACACCGGCGCCTTCCGGACGCACGGCAACGCGAAGCGCGCGCCCGACCGCTTTGAACGCCGACTCGGCGACGTGATGGTCGTCTTGCCCGGTCGCCTCGATGTGCAGACCCATCCTCGCTGCCTGCGAGAGGCTCTGGAACATGTGGCCGGCAAGGCCTGGGTCGCGCTCGAGATCGCATTCGCACCACGGCCGACCTCCCAGGTCGACCGACGCCCGGGCGACCGCGTCGTCCATCGGCACCACCGCGTTACCGTACCGGGCGATCCCGCGGCGATCTCCGAGAGCGAGATCGAGCGCGTTCCCGAAGGCGAGGGCACCATCCTCGGCCGTGTGATGAGGCCCCGTCTCGAGGTCGCCCGCCCCCTCGAGAACGAGGTCGAACCCGGCGTGGAATGCCAGTTGCTCGAGGAAGTGGTCGTAGATCCCGGCTCCTGTGTCGACCCGCACGCGGGCTGCGCCGTCGAGACCGAGTCGAACGGCAATTCGCGTCTCGGCGGTCGCCCGGAGCGAGCGCACACGTCGACGTAGGGCAACATCAGGAGCAGGGCGATCGAGCGCCCGTGCCAGCGCCTCGAGCAGAAGGTCGTCATCTTCCCGGTCGCGGATCGAGATGCGGATGCCGTCGTCGAAGATCCGCACGACGACACCCTCCTCGAGGATCGCCTCGCCGAGCGCCTCCGGCTTGTCAACTGGAACGAACAAGAAGTTCGCTCGCGACGGCAGCGGGTTCAGGTCAAGCGACCGCAATGCCACCGCGAGCCTCTCTCGCTCGTCCACGACGGATCCAACCTCGGGCGGTGACCGGAGCGCGGCGGTCGCCAGGGCTGCCGAGAGCGTCGCAACCGCGAGCGGGGCCTGCCGCCGGTTAAGCTCCTCCGCCACGGCGGGCTCCGCGATTGCGTAGCCCACCCTCGCCCCGGCCAGAGCGAACGCCTTGGAGAACGTCCGGATGACGATGACCCCCTCGTCGATCAAGTCGAGTGCCGTTCGGCCCGCATACTCGAAGTACGCCTCGTCGACGACGAGCGGTCGGGCGTCTGGGAGCTCGTCGAGCGCTCCGCTCGGATTGTTAGGCCGGCAGGCGAAGGTCAGAGCAGGATCTCGCTTCGAGACTTCGGCGCCTGCGAGGCCGATCGCGATGGCGTACAACGGGTAGGTCGGATGATCTGCAATGGCGGCGCGGTCGCCGGGACCGAGAAAGGAGCGTGCGCAGAGGAGAATGAGGTCGTCCGCACCCGCGCCGAGTACGACGTTCTCGGTGTTGACGCCCGCGTACTGCGCGATCGCTTCGAGGAGGTCGGGGTAGCCGCCGTGGGGGTATGCGTTGATGTTCGCGAGGGCGCCTGCAATTGCCCCCGGTCTCGAGGACGGCAATGGGAGCGGGGCCGTGTTGCCGTCGAACCGGATGATCTGGCTCGGATCGAGGCCGACCGACCGCGCGAGAGCCTCGGTTGCGGGCGCCCAGCGATAGGCGGCGAACTCCGCGGGAAGCGCACGCATCGAGGCGGCTGTCGCGCTCATCCGAGCATCCGCTCGACCGGAACGAGGAGGATCGACGACGCGCCGGCGGCTTCCAGCGCTGGGAGAAGGCTCCAGACGTCGGCGGCCGGAACGAGCGCATGCACTGCAACCATCCCTGGCTCGGAGAGAGGCAGGATGCTCGGCGCGCGCCCGCCCGGCACCAATCGGCAGATCACGTCGAGCGCGGCCTCCGGCGCATTCATCATCAGATATCGGGCCTCCCGCGCATCCACGACGCTCCTGAGGACGGTCGCAAGCTGAATGGCGGCCTCGTCAGGTTCCTCGCCGCCAATCAGCACGGCCTCTGACGAGAACAGGACGCCGAGTGAGCGCAGCCCGTTCGTGCGCAGGGTGTTGCCGCTCGAGACGAGATCGATGATCGCGTCGGCCAGGCCGAGCCTCGGAGTGACCTCGACCGAGCCCGTGACGTCCACGAGTTCGGCCTTGATCCCTCGTTCCGACAACAGATGCTTGGCGAGACGCGGAAAGACGGTGGCGATCCGAAGCCCTGCGAGCTCGGAGAGCTCCTCGATCGATGCCTCTTGCGGTACCGCCGCCTGAAGCGTGCAGCGTCCGAATCCAAGCCGGAGGAGCTCGCTGACCTTCGCGCCTCGCTCGCGCACGAGATCTCCACCGGTCACGCCGCAGTCGACGACCCCGTCATGGACGTACTCGGGGATATCAGCCGCCCTGACGAGGAGAACCTCGACCGGGGCGTTTCGGCACGGGAACGCGAGCGCTCGCTCTCCCGGCGCCTCCGGCCCGAGCCCGGCCTCCTCGAGCAGCGAGACGGACGGCTCGCGCAGGCGTCCTTTCGCCGGAATGGCGATGGTCAGCCGGTCGACGTCTGCGCCTCGAGCCGGTCGATCGCCTGCCGATACCCTCCCTCGCCATGGCGAAGCCAGTGGGCCACGCGCGTGACGGTCGTGGTCGACGCTCCCGTCCGCCGGCTCACTTCGTGGTAGGGCAACCCCACGTCCACCAGCCTGGCCACCTGCCAGCGATGCGCCATCGCCTCGAGCTCCGAAAGCGTGCACAGATCCCGGAGAAATCGCTCCGCCTCCTCCATCGTTTCGAGCCGCAACACCGCTGCGACCAACTCTCGGATCGCCGGACTCGCCCATCCGTGTGACTGCTCATCATTCATAACGTGTTAGCATGATAACATGACAGCAGAGTCGAAGCAAGTCTTCCAGGTCATCCCGGCGATCGACCTCCTGGATGGAGAGGCAGTGCGCCTCGAGCAGGGCGACTTCGAGCGCGTCGCTCTTCGTGCCGGTGACCCGGGCGAGCTCGTCGCTCGACTGTCGGCCGCGGGGCCGCCGCTGCTGCATCTCGTCGACCTCGAGGGTTCTCGTAGCGGGCGCCTCCGTCCGGATCTGATCCGCGATCTAATCGCGCGCGCAGACGGCACACCCGTCCAGGCCTCCGGCGGAATTCGCTCCGTCGTCGACGCGGAGACGCTCCTCGAGGCGGGAGCCTCACGGGTGGTCATCGGAACCGCCGCGTTCGCAAACGAAGGAGCGTTGAAGGAGTTCTCAGAGGCCCTCGGCAACCGACTCGTGGTGGCTATCGATTCACGCTCCGGAGTCGTTGCGAACGCGGGCTGGAAGACCTCGACCGGCCTCACGGTCGAGGAAGCCGCCGAGCGCTGCGCCGATGCGGGTGTGTCACGGCTTCTCTGCACGGCGATCGATCGCGACGGGACGCTCGCAGGCCCTGACCTCGACCTCCTCGTCCGCGTGCGCGAACGTTCTGGACTGCCTGTCCTCGCGGCTGGTGGCGTCGGATCGCTTGCCGATCTCCGATCGCTTCACGAGCTCGGCCTCGAAGGGGCGATCGTTGGCCGCGCGCTGCTCGAGGGTCGGATCCCCCTGACTACCGTCACTGCGTTCGACATCTGATCGCGCGGCCGCGGCCGGCGAGCTCGCGGCGCTCAGCCCTCGGGTCTGCCCGGTCCGCCCCCGATCCACTCTCTGAGATCGAACCAGTGCGTGTCGCGCAGCGCATCTGAGACGTTCGGATCGGTGTGCTCCGAGTTGAAGACGTGATGGTCGAGATCCGCGCAGATCGTGAGCGCATCGAGGGGGACGCCCTGGAGGTTGACCAACGCCTCCGACGGGAGTCGCGCCTCGGCGACGGTGTAGTGCTTGAAATGCAAATCCGGCGCCATGTCGAGAAGCATCGGCCAGTCCGGGCAGCTGCGTGCGCTCATCGGGCTGGGCCGGGATGGGTCGAGCGCCGCTCGAGCACGAATCCGTATGACTCCAGGACGTTGGCGACTGCGTGATGCACTGCTCCCGAGACTAGCTCACGCGGTGACAGACAACGCCGATCGACTGTCCGTTTCGGCCGCACGCCCGGGGCCACCCCGGTCCACCACCCGCTTTCCAGCGTAGCGTCCGAGCGTGCGCCCGTGTAACACCAAGTGTGTCGAGGTCGACGCGGAATTGCGCTACGTCACCGACCGGCGCGCGCCTCGGTGTGCTCGTGGACGAGCTCGCAGAGGCGGCGGAGATCTGCCGGATCGGTCTCGGGGAGAACGCCATGCCCGAGATTGAAGAGGTGCCCTCGCCATCCCCGAACCGCCTCGAGGATGCCGAGTGCAGCCTCGGCGGTGCGCTCGAACGGGCCGAGCAACAGCGTCGGATCGAGGTTCCCCTGAACCCCCCGCCCCTCGCCGACCTCGGCCCAACCTCGCTCGATCGGGACCCGCCAGTCGAGCCCGATCACGTCGCCGCCGGTCTCGGCAAGGTCGCGGAGAAGATGGGAGCAACCCGTCCCGAAGTGAATCGTGGGCGCCTCGACCGCTGCCAGGATCCTGGCTGAATACGGCGCGACGAACTCCCGGTAGTCCGCCACAGAGAGATTCCCCACCCAAGAGTCGAAGAGCTGGATCACGTCAGCTCCCGCGACCACCTGAGACCTCACGTAAGTCGCAAAGCCCTCGGCGAGGTGCTCCATGAGCGCATGCCATACCTCGGGCGCCGCGTACATGCACCGCTTCGTCTCGAGGAAGTTGCGCGACGGACGCCCTTCGATCAGGTATCCGGCGACGGTGAACGGGCCGCCCACGAAGCCAACCACGGCCTGCTCGGGCTCGAGCTCGTCTCGCACGAGCCTGATCGATTCGAGCGCGAACGGCAGGCTCTCGTACGGGTCGAGCGGTCGGAGGCGCTCGAGATCCGCGGCAGTGCGAATCGGCATGGCGACAACAGGCCCGACACCCTCGACGAGCTCGACTTCAACGCCCATCCCGAGGACGGGCAACATGATGTCGGAGTAGATGACCGCGGCATCCACACCGTGTGCGAGGACCGGCTGGAGCGTGACCTCGGCACAGACGTCCGGGCGGCGACAGATCTCGAAAAGGTCGAGATGCTCGCGAATCCGCCGGTACTCCGGTAGCGAGCGGCCCGCCTGGCGCATGAACCAGACGGGCGTGCGCTCGACCGGCTCGAGACACGCGGCGCGGACGAGAAGCGGTCGGGTCACGATCCTAGACTAGAGGTGCCTGCCGCTCCGCCCGACCGGTGGGAGGGGAAAGGCGATCACCATCCGACTCCGAAAACCCGAGGGGAGCACCCGATGACCGACCCTGAAATGGCGATGCTCGAAGCGCGCTACTGGTGGGGCGTCCCGACGCTGTTTCGCTGTCCGCACGACCCTGACCCGTCGCACTGCGACATCGCGGTCGCCGGCGTGCCCCACAGCTCGGGCAACGGCTCGACCGAGCGTGACCAGCATCTTGGCCCGCGCGCTGTGCGTCACGTGTCGGCTCACAACCGCCGCGCCCACACCGCATTCGGGCTCGTGCCCTGGGATGTCTGCCGGATCAACGACGTCGGCGATGTACCCCTCCCAGAGGCGATGGACAACGAAGCATGCATCGAGCGCATCACGGAGTTCTTTCGCAAGATCGCAGAGTCGGGGACGCGCGCTGTCGCGATCGGCGGTGATCACAGCGTCACCGGCGGCATCGTGCAGGGACTGGCCGAGCGCGGCTCCCGGCTCACCGCCGACCGGCCGGCTGCGCTCGTGCACTTCGATGCCCATGTCGACTCGTACGAGCAGCTTCCGCACTGGTTCGGGGCGCGCAAGTCGGCTGCCCACTGGGCGGCGTACCTCGTGCGGCAAGGCCAGGTCGACGCGACTCGCAGCGTCCAGATCGGGATCCGAGGCAACCGTCCCTCGCTCGACGAGCTCAGGACGAGCTACGACCTCGGCTACGAGGTCATTCCGATCGACCGTTACCAGGAGCTAAGCGCGCAGCGCTGCATCGAGATCATTCGAGAGCGCGCCGGCGATGCGCCCGTCTACGTGACGTTCGACCTCGACTGCCTGGACCCGTCCGTCGCGCCTGCGGTCTCGAACCTCGAGGCAGGCGTTGGCGGCTTCTCGATCGACGAGGCGAACACGCTCCTGCGCGGCCTGCGAGGACTCGACGTCATCGGCGGAGACGTCGTCTGCCTCATGCCGACCAAGGACGGGCCGAACGGGATTACCGCGATGGTCGCCGCCCACGTCGCCTTCGAGCTGGTGAGCCTGATCGCGGACCGCCTTCATCCAGCTCCGTAACGGCTATCCGGATGGAACCGGGCGGAGCGACGCGATCGTCCGGCGCAGGCCGTCTTCCAGCTCGACCTCGGGCTCCCAGCCGAGGACCTGCCGGGCCCGCGTGATATCGGGCTGGCGCACCTGGGGATCGTCGACGGGTAGCGCCTCGAACACGATCTCGCTCTTCGATCCCGTGACGTCGACGACGAGCTCGGCGAGCTCGAGCAACGTCCGCTCCTCCGGGTTCCCGATGTTCACGGGCAGATGCTCGCCGCTCATCGCGAGGAGGTAGAGGCCGCGAATGAGATCGTCGACGTAACAGAAGCTCCGCGTCTGCGAACCGTCGCCGAAGACGGTGAGCGGCTTGTTCTCGAGCGCCTGGCGAACGAACGTCGGGATCGCGCGCCCGTCGTGTGGGCGCATCCTCGGACCGAAGGTGTTGAAGATCCGGGCGATACACGTGTCGACGCCCTGCTGGCGGTGATACGCCATCGTCATCGCCTCCGCGTAGCGCTTGGCCTCGTCGTACACGCCGCGCGGGCCGATCGGGTTGACGTTCCCCCAGTACGTCTCCGGCTGCGGGTGCACCTGCGGATCCCCGTACACCTCGCTCGTCGAGGCGATCAGGAAACGCGCCCGCTTGAACTTCGCGAGGCCGAGGGCATTGTGTGTGCCGTATGAGCCCACCTTGAGGGTGTGCAACGGAAGGCGCATGTAGTCGATGGGGCTCGCCGGGCTCGCGAGGTGGAAGACCACGTCGACCGGCTCGTCGATCTGCAGGTGCTGCGTCAGGTCATGGCTCAGAAAGACGAAACGATCGTCCCGGATGTGACTGATGTTCTCGAGCGATCCGGTGTCGAGGTTGTCGACGCAGATCACGCGGTAGTCGTGAGCGAGCAGGTAGTCGCAGAGGTGCGAGCCGAGGAATCCGGCGCCTCCGGTGACAACAGCTGTCCTCACGCACTCACCTCCGCGCTCGATCGTAGCCGAGGTCGTTCACGTCAAAATGCTGTATCGGCAGACTTCTCCGCGAGCCTGACCGCACGGAGTTCACTTCGACCGCATCAGCCGTCGCCTCGCCGGCTCCCAGAGAAGCGCTGCAAGCAGCCCGAGGACCAGCCCGATGACGGCGCCGACGACGATCGAGCTGCGCCGGCTCTTCGCAGCGACCTTAGAGGACGCTGCAGTCGTGACGAGCTGGCCCCGTTCGACGTCACGCGCGAGCGAGAGCGAGAGCTGCGTATCGGTGCGTTGCTGAACGAGTTGCGAGCGCTGCTGCTGCTCACTCTGGAGGAGCCCGACGAGTACCAGGCGCTCGGCCGACGAGAGGTCGGTTCCGGCAGCGATCCCGTCCCGGTATTGCTGGATCGCCTCGTCACTCGCCGTGATCTGCTCGTCGAGCGAATCCTCCAGTTGCGTGTACTGCTCGATCTTCGTGTCTGCGTAGCCGGAGACTCGCTCGACGACCGTTCTCGCGAGGATGTTGGCCGCCTCAGCCGATTGACGCTTCCAGGGGCCTCGCACCGAGACCTCGACGAGCTGTGTCTGCCCGACCTTCGAGAGCGAGCCGGCGACCGCCTTCGTTGAGATGCCGCTCCTGAGCTGACCTGGCGGCACACCGACCTTGGCCGCAGTGGCGGCGACGACAGACTGGCTCTTCACGATCTGCGAGACGGTCGAGGGATTCGTCTGGAGGCTCTGGATCTGTGCGTTACCGCTCGGCGTCAGCGGTTGGCCGAGGAAGACCGTTGCCTTCGCCTGGTACGTCGTCCCCCCGCCCAGCGACACGAGGTAGCCGACCACGGCTCCGAGCACGATCGCGGCGACGACCACCCACCAGTGCCCGACGATCCGCCACCAGTAGCGGCCGAAGTCGACCTCTTGCTCGGCTTCGAGGTCGGCCTTCGTGGCATCGGTTCCCTTCGGATCCCGGTCGAAGCTCACAGCCGCCGGACTGTACCAGCGGTCGGCGTCACTCCTGGCTCTCAACCGGCTCGGGAAGTGCGTGCGCCAGCGGCTCCAGGTTGCCGTCGGGGCCGGCCTCGAGACACGCCTGCCAGAAGAAGCGCGTCATGAAGACGCCTTCCCTGAACTCCCCGACGCGCGGCTCGGGCCGTTCGCCGCGCGCGAGCGCGAGCGCGAGATCCGGATAGCGGCCTCCGGCCGCGAGCGGCACCGGAAAGCCACCGCCGAAGCGGACGTTGACGTCGGTGATCTCATGGCGACCCTCAGTGGTGCGGAAGCACTGAATGTTCGCCGGACCGACCACGCCGAGCGCCTCAGAGACCCGCCGTCCCACCTCGATCAGCTGGTCATCTCTGATCGCCATACCCTTGATCGATTCACCGCCCTTCGACTCGATCATGGTTCTCGGGATCGCGTTCAGGCACCGTCCGTCGAGGTCGCAGAAGACGTCGATCGAGAACTCATCTCCTGCACACACGCGCTGCACCATCGAATCGGCGGGCGTATAGCCGAGCAGGAAGTCGAGCTCGCGCCGGTCGGCAGCACGGTAGATGTTCCGCGACCCGAACCCGCGGCGTGGCTTCACGAGGACCGGAAACTCGACATCTGCGGGGACGTCGCCGGGAAGCCACGTCGGCGGCGAATCGATTCCGCTCTCCTCGAAGAACAGGTGCGCGAGGTACTTGTCGTTCGTCCGCTCGACGACGTTGAGGGACGGGAGCAAGACGAGCGCGGCGAGCGCGGGTCGGCGCTCGGCCAGCACGCGCTGGTCGAGGTCGGTGAGTGGGATGACAAGGGAGACGCCATGAGCCGCGACAGCGTCCACGAGGAACGAGACATAGCCGTTGTCGTCGACCCGCGGCGGCGTGATCCTGTGATCGGCGTGGTAGAGCGCTGGTGCAAGCGAATTGATATCCGCGGCGATGGTGACGGCGCCGGCCTCGCGAAATGCGGTCACGATGTCGACTCGCTGGCCGGCGCAGGTGAACAGGACGACGTCGCTCACGGCGCGGCCATCGTAGCGAGTGGGTAGGCCCTCAACCCGCAGGCCGCCAGCCGCCCGAGGTGCCCTTGTACGTCCCTCCGAACAGCGCACGCGGGGTTCTGGCGATGATCTTCAGGTCGAGCCACAACGAGCGATGCTCCACGTACCAGACGTCGAGCTCGATGCGCTCGTCCCACGGAAGCGCTGCCCGGCCGTTCACCTGAGCCCAGCCGGTGATCCCCGGCTTGACCTCGAGCCGGCGGCGGTGGCGCGGCGTGTACTTCGCCACCTGATAGGCGAGCGTCGGGCGCGGGCCGACAAGAGCCATCTCCCCGCGAAGGACGTTCCAGAACTGAGGCAGCTCGTCGAGTGAGAGCCGGCGGAGCGCGCCACCGACGCGCGTGATGCGCGGATCCCCTTCGTTGACGGCGTACCCGGCGCCCATCCCCTCGGCTCCCACGACCATGGTTCGGAGCTTCAGGAGCTCGAACTCGCAACCAAGGAGGCCCACTCGTTCC
>JBBQXH010000067.1:0-9945 GCA_038209835.1 Gaiellales bacterium
GGGCGGGCCGGACGTCGTTTCCTGGAACGAGCTCTGGCTGCGGATCGCGCGGGTGCTCGGCAAGCGCCGACGACTCGTCCATGTCCCGTTCGACCTTGCTCGACCCGCGGCGGCAGCGCTCGAGCGGCTGCCGAAACCGCCGCTCACGCGTGACCAGCTCGCGATGCTCGCGATGGAAGACAACGTGTGCGACACGGCACAGGCGGTGGCCGCATTCGGCCTCGCCCCGGTGCCGCTCGACGAGCAGATCAGTCGCGCGGTTCTTTACTCCGCTTCGGCGAAGGGATCGTAGTCCGACAGCGCCTTGAAGAATCCGAGTTTGCAGCGGAAAGTTGCCACGGTCGGATTGCTTATTCCGATCTCGATCCCGATGCAGTTCTCGTATAGACGTAACTCGGCGTACGCCCGAAACGCGTTGAAGTTCTCATCGAGCCCGTCGATCTTCCCATTGACTGCGTCGAGCTTCTGCTCGATCTTCTTGAGGCGAGCCAGCGTCTTGATGAGAAGCTTCTGCTCGAGCGTGAGCAGACCGCTGAGATTGATTCCACCGTTCCCCTGAACCCTGACGGCGACTGTTCCTGCTGGCCCACGCTTCCCAGCCGATCCGACAGGACCTGCTTGACCGGGTACCCCCATCGGGCCGGCCGGGCCCGCCACCCCTGCCTTGTTCCACGAGATCGAGTTCTCTCGCGGAGTGCACTCGGCCGGGCTGTCGACGAGCCGAAGAGCCCCGGACGAGACCTCGTAGCACGCTTGCACGACTTCACCTGAGCTCAGTCCTCGCCCGCCTGCGAGTGCGAGTCCCGCGCCGAAGAGGCCGAGACCGACGAGACAGACACCGAGAATCACCTTTGCGGATCGCCGAGACACGATGACCTCCTCCGATGATGAGCCGATCTGGCGAGTAGGTCGGCGACGCTGCGCTCTCGGCATTCGTCGCCTCGCATGAGCTCGGACGACTCGGGCACGCCAAACCGCGGCCCGCCGCTTCACCTGGAATCAGGCGATCCTAGCGCCCGGTCGCCATGCGCCCGAGACCCGGACGGGTGAGTCGCAGATGCGAAGCAGAAGAGAAAAGCGACGGGGCCGGTTGCCCGGCCCCGTCGTCGGAAAAAACTCGCCTGGATTTCGCAGGAGCGCTTCAGCCCCCTACGCTGGCTAGGCGATTCCCCTCAGGTCCTGGGGACACGCCCCTACGAGCGAGCACCTCCACTACCCGTACTTTCACATTCGCTCAAGTCCGGATCACCTCCTTTCCGTGGTATCCCAATCATACGCATCCGGAGAGGACGGTTGTCAGCTCGATACCCCGGTCGAGGGGGACCGTGACGCTCGAGAGCGTCGAGTCGGCCTGACGCGCCCGGCTGTATGCCTCGAGCGTGTCCGCATGGGAGAGCACGTTGTCGGCGATGATCATCCCGCCCGGCTCGACGAGCCGCCTCGCGAGGGCGAACAAGCTCTCGTAGTCGTCCTTCTCGGCATCCAGGAAGACGACGTCGAACACGTCCTCGAGCCGGCTGAGGATCTCGAACGCGTCGCCCTCGATCAGCTCTGCCCACTCGTCGAGCCCTGCGTCGTCGACGTTCCGCCGCCAGTCAGCGCACTTCGCGGGATCGTGCTCGAGCGATACGACGTGTCCGCCGAGGATCCGGGCGCCGGCGGCAAGCCAGATCGACGAGTAGCCGCGCGAACCGCCGATCTCGAGCACCTCGCACGATGCCTGCGAGGCGACGAGGGAGAGCAGGAAGCCTCCCGTCGTCGGCTCGACCTGACGGGCGCGCAACTCCCTCGCGACGCCCTCTGCGCGCTCCCGCGCATCCTGCTCCTCGAGCCGCGCGAGAACCGCCAGAACCCCCTCGTCGAGCGTCACTACGGGATCTCGAGGCGCACGATGCCGTCCTCGACCCACACGCGGTAGGTCTCGACGGGGAGGTAGGCAGGCAATGTCCGCGGCCGCCCAGAGCACACCTCGAACTCCGCACCGTGACGCGGGCACACGACGATGCCGCGCTCCGCATCGAAGTCGCCCTCGGCGAGCGGCCCGTCGTCGTGAGAGCACCGATCCTCGATCGCGCAGAGCGTGCCACCAACGTTGAAGACGCCGATCCCAAACGCCCCCTCGGGCACGATCTTCACCTCGCCGGGAAGGAGGTCGCCCTCCGGGCAGACGTCGATCTGCCGCGCCACTGGTTTAGTGCCCCGTTCCGGGAATGCGGCGCGCCCTGGCGGCTGCAAAGCTGCGCCGGTCTGCGTCCTCGGTCGCGCCCATATGACGTGCATATGGGCCCTCCCTGCGTCCTTGCCCGGCTTGCTTTTCGCTCGCCAGGATCATCACCGCACTCCCGGAACGGAGCACTAGGAAATGTCGAGCTCGTCGAGGCCGGCCCATTCCTCTGGAAGGGGCGTGCCCTTGGAGCGGTGCAGCGCGACCTTGAGCACACCGAGTCCGAGCAACGCGCACTTGAGCCTGATCGGCGTGAGCGGGATGCCGAGCTCGTCGAGCAGCTCCTGTGTCGGCATTCCGGCGACCTCGGCGGCCGCCTTGCCCTCGACCATCTCCATCAGCATCGACGTGGCCGCCTGGCTGATCGCGCAACCCCGGCCTTCGAACCGGACGTCCTGGATCGTATCGCCGCCGTTGAAGTTGACCATGACGGTCACCTCGTCACCGCAGAGCGGATTCTGACCCTCGGCCCGCGCGTCGCAGGGATCGAGTGTCCCGTGGCGGCGCGGGTTCTTGTAGTGATCGAGGATCAGCTCCCTGTAGAAGTCGTCACTCATGCGAACGTCCTCCGGACCCGGGCGAGCCCTTCGACGAGTCGGTCGATCTCCTCCTGCAGTGTGTAGAGGTAGAAGCTCGCCCGAGTCGTCGCCGTGACGCCGTAGTGATCCATGATCGGCTGAGTGCAGTGGTGGCCGGCGCGCACCGCGATCCCCTCGGAATCGAGGACCTGAGCGACATCATGGGGATGGACGTCCTCGACCTCGAAGGAGATGATCCCACCCCGCCGGTCTGCGGGCGGGCCGAAGACCCGGACGTAGGGAAGCTCGGCCAGGCGGCCCATCGCGTACTCGGTGAGCCCCCGCTCGTGGTGGTCGATCGCGTCGAGGCCGGCAGCGTTCAGATAGTCAATCGCCTGACCGAGCCCGAACGCCTCGCCGATCGGTGGCGTTCCCGCCTCGAACTTGGCCGGTAGGTCGGCCCACGTCGTCTTCTCCGCCGTGACATTGCGGATCATCGAGCCGCCGAGCTCGAAGGGAGACATCCGCCGAAGGATCTCCTGGCGGCCCCAGAGAACGCCGATCCCGGTCGGCGCGAGCATCTTGTGGCCGGTGAACGCAAGGAAGTCACAGCCGAGCTCCTGGACGTCGATCGGGCGGTTGGGCACCGCCTGACATGCATCGACGACCATGATCGCGTCGCGCTCGTGCGCCCAGGCTGCGAGATCGGACACCGGATTGATCGTGCCGAGCGTGTTCGAGATCAGAGCGCTCGTGACGAGCTTCACGCGGCCGCGGCGCTCGATCTCGGTCAGCGACTCGAGCACCAGCTCGCCGTTGTCATCGATTGGGATGACGGCGAACTCCGCGCCCGTGCGATTCGCGATGAACTGCCACGGCACGAAGTTCGAGTGGTGCTCGAGCTCTGTCGTTACCGCGACGTCCCCAGGGCCGAGGTTGTCGAGACCCCATGCGTAGGCGACCAGGTTGAGCCCCTCGGTGCCGTTCCTAACGAAGATGCACTCGCGTGTCGAGCTCGCGTTGATCAGAGCTCTGACCTTCTCGCGGGCTCCCTCGTACCCCTCGGTCGCAAGTGCTCCGAGTTCGTAGACGGCTCGATGCACGTTCGCGTAGGAGTGCTCGTAGAACTCGCGCATCGCGCCGAGCACCTGATCGGGCTTCTGCGACGAGTTGGCCGAGTCGAGATAGGCGAGCGGCTTCCCGTGCGAGTCGTCGAGGAACACGGGGAAATCGGCGCGCAGTTTGCGCGCGTCGAGCACGCGGGCGGGAGCGACCTCGGTCATACCTTCATGGTACCGGCGGGTCATCAAGCCTCTGAGGCTTGATGTGGAATGGGCGTGAGTCTGGGGAGACGCCTGCACCAAGGAGCGTGGTCGACTCGATCGGTGGCAAGGCTGCTGGCCTTGGTGCCGATCGAGGCGGCCGCGATCCGCCGCGTGCAGGCCCTCATCCAGACGTGCGGTCATTCCGCATCAAGCCTCTAACCAGCCGCGGCGCAGGAACGCGGGGATGAACCTGTCATCCATCATGGCGAGGCCCGAGATCGCGATCGCCGAGCCGCCGAGCGAGCAGAGGACGATTCCCGCGTTGGGAACGGCGAGCTCGAAGAAGTCGCGCGCGAAGGCGAGAACGAGGCAGTAGAGGGCGAAGAGGACAGCGCAGAGCACCCCGACCGCGGTCGCGCGCGCCTGGCCTGCCGCTTCGAGGACGAGGATGTAGTAGAGGCCGACGATGGTGAGGACGGTCACGGAGACCGTCCGCGACTGAACCAGGCCGAGATCGAGCACGTCGCTCGCGAAGAGATAGCTCGAAGCGACGCCCAGACCAGCGGCGGTTCCGGCGGGAATCGCGAAGCTCGCGACCTCCCGCAGGAAGCGAGGGGAGCGCCAGGGGCCGGAGCTCGGCGCGAGCGCGAGGAAGAGCGAGGGGATGCCGATGGTCAGCGTCGCGACGAGCGTCAGGTGACGCGGAAGCACAGGGTAGTCCTGACGGGCGATGCCGACCGTGAGGATCAGGAACGCTGCGAACGCCGACTTCGTGACGAAGAGCTTCGTCACGCGCTGGAGATTGCGCAGAACCTTCCGGCCCTCTGCCACCATCGGCGGTATCGCCCCGAAGTCACCGCGAACGAGGACGATGTCGGCAACACTCTTCGCCATCTGCGATCCGCTGCCCTGGGCGATCGCCAGCCGCGCTTTCTTCAGCGCGGGCACGTCGTTGACGCCGTCACCGATCATCGCGACATAGTGGCCGGCATCGGTCAGCGCCTCGATCACGCGCTGCTTCCCCTCTGGCGAGATGCGACCGATGACCGTGGCCTCGAGCGCCGCGCGACGGAGCTCGTCGGGGTCGTCAGGGAGATCCCGGCCGTCGAGCGGAGGACCTGCCGCCGGGATCCCCGCGTCTGCGGCCACCGCCGCGACGGTCACCGGGGCGTCACCGGAGATGACCTTCAGCTGGACACCCTGGCTGAGGAAGTACTCGACCGTCTCCCGCGCGTCCGGGCGAAGGCGTTCGCTCAGGATGACGATCCCGAGCGGACGCAGCTCTCCGGGAGGGCCCTGCTCGGGATCGGACGCCACGTCGACCTCGGCGAGAGACGACGAGCACGAGGCGAGGACGACGACGCGACGCCCGCCGGCCTGCTCCGAGCGAACGGTCGCATCGAGGCCGTCGAGCGCGAAGAGCTCGGGCGCTCCGAGGACGTAACACGACGAGCCGATCCGTACCGCACTCCACCGGCGGCGGGAGGAGAACGGAACCTCGGCCGAGACCGGCTCCGCCGGAACGTCGTAGGTCTGCCCGATCGCGGTCAGCGTCCCGTTCTTCGCACCCGCGCTCGCCGCATAGCGGCCGAGGGCATGTGCAAGCTCTCCTTCGTCGACGCCGCTTGCCGGAACGAGCTTTGCGACCTCGAGAGCGGAGTCGGTCAGCGTTCCCGTCTTGTCCAGGCAGACGATCTCGGCAGAAGCCAGTGACTCGATCGCGTTCAACTGCTGCGCGAGCGCGCCGCGGCGGGCCATTCGCAGCGCCGCGATGGCGTAGGTGAGGCTCGTGAGCAGGATCAGCCCCTCCGGTACGAGCGTGACAACCGCTGCAACGGCGGTGGGCACCGCGTCCGAGATCGGCGTCTTCTGCGCCCAGAGGGAGTATCCGAGAATCGCTCCGAGCGGAACCATGATCGCGACCAGGGCGAAGAGGAGCGTGTTCAGCGACCGCTCGAGCGGGGAGCGGGGATGGCGGAACGAGCGGGCGACATCGGCGAGCTTCTCCGCATAGCTGTCCATCCCGACGGCGGTGACCCGGTAGTAGCCGGATCCCTCGACAGCAAACGACCCTGACCGGACTCCCTCTCCCGTATGGCGAGCGACCGCCCGCGATTCGCCGGTGAGGATCGACTCGTCGGCCGTGAGGCCCGAGCTCTGCTCCAGCGTGCCGTCCGCGACGAGTTGATCGCCGGCCTGGACGCGCACGAGATCCCGGACGACCACTTCGTCGACTCCGACCTGGCGCGGACGCCGGTCGCGGATGACAGTCGCGGTCGGCGCGACGAGCGCGGCCAGGCGATCGAGGGCGCGCTTGGCTCTCGCCTCCTGGAGGATCCCGATGCCCGAGTTCGCGACGAGGATCGCGATGAAGAGCGCGTCCTCCCAGTGCCCGAAGACGAACGTTGCAACCCCTGCGACGACGAGGATGAGGTTGAAGACCGTGAAGACGTTGGCCCGGACGATGCTCGCGTAGGAACGGCTCGTCCGGGTCGGCTCTTGCGGACCGCGCTCCTCGAGTAGCCGGGCGGCCTCCGCCTCGGAGAGACCGGTGACCGTACGCGGGAGTGTCGGTGGAAGGCTCGTCTCGGTCACGGAACTTCGTTCTGCCCGGGGCACCCAGTGCTCCACTGAGGCTCGACGCTACCAGCCCGCGCGCCGATAGAGGCATCGAGCGGGTTAGGATCGGAGCAGCGGAGGGCCCACAAGGAGATCGTCGACGGCACGGCCGCGGCCGTGAGACGCAATGCTGACGATCTCAAGAAGCGGTACGTCCAGCGCTTCCTCGGCACACCCGTGCGCTCGGTCGATGCGGAGACCCTGATCGAGACCTTCCTCGTCATGTGCGTCCTGACGATCCTCGTCATCCGGTTCGCTTTGATCCTCACGGGCTACCCGCAGCTCGGCGGCGACGGCCTGCACATCGCTCACCTGCTCTGGGGCGGTGCGCTCCTCGGCCTGGCACTGATCGTCAGCGTGGCGATCATCACGCACGCGTCGAGATGGGTTGCAGCCGTGATCGGAGGAATCGGATTCGGGCTCTTCATCGACGAGATCGGGAAGTTCGTGACGAGCGACAACGACTACTTCTTCCACCCGACCTTCGCGTTGATCTACGTGACCCTGGTGGCGATCTGGCGCGGCTCGCGGTTCTTCCTCACGCGCAAGCGGCTCACGCAGGGCGAGGCGCTCGCCAACGCGCTCGACCTCCTGAACGAGGCCTCGACCCGCAATCTCGACGAGGACGAGCTGCGAGAGGCGCTGCACCTGCTCGACGAGAGCGACCAGGGAGATCCGCTCGTAGGGCGTGTCCGCGCGCTTCTGCTCGAGGTACAGGCGATTCCGACCCCGAAACCGCTCTGGACGACGCGCCTCCTCCACCAGGTGCGCGACTGGTACTGGCGGACGACGGAACGCAGGTGGTTCCGGCCGCTCCTGAGCGTGGTCTTCGTGCTCTTGACGCTCGGGGCGCTCGTGAAGGTCGCTGACCTCGGACTGGCCATCGCAAATGCCATCAATAAGAAGGGCGACGTCACGATCCAGATCGTCGACGATGCAGTGAACAGCTCTCAACTCGGGGTGGGCGACGCTCGCGTCGAGCGCAGTCGTCGCCGTCCTCTACTCGATCGGCGTCTACAAGCTGTTCCGACGGTCACGGCTGACGGCCTACCGCTGGTTCGAGTGGGGCCTGCTCTTCTCGATCTTCGTCGTGCAGGTGTTCGATTTCGCCGATCGGGAGCTGGGAGCGTTCACGACAGTGCTCTTCAACCTGATCCTGCTCGTGACGATCCGAGCGATGATCAACGAGGAGCGACGGCGCGAGAGCACCCCGGAACGCCTCCCAGAACCAGCGGGAGGGCTGGTCTCGGCTCCTTAGGAACGATACGCGGCGGCTTCGCCAGCGCTGAAAACGGGGTCACGGCCGGCCGAGCCGGCCGCTCAGCCCTAGGCCTCGGGGATCCGGGAGTCGAGTGCCTGCGCGACGGCGTCGCGCACGGGCTCGAGCTCGATCCGGTCGAGCACGTCCTGGAAGAACCCGCGCACGATCAACCGCTCGGCCTCGGACCGCGAGAGGCCTCGCGCCATGCAGTAGAAGAGCTCGTCCCGATTCACCGGGCTCGATGTCGCGCCGTGCGTGCAGCGAACGTCGTTCGCAAGGATCTCGAGGCCCGGGATCGAGTCGGCGTGCGCCTCCCGCGACAGGATGAGGTTGCGGTTCTCCTGGTAGGCATTCGTCTTCTGCGCGTTTGGCTCGACGCGGATCATTCCCCGCCAGACCGCGGTTGCCGAGTCCCGTAGCGCGCCCTTGAACGCGAAGTCGGAGGTCGTGTTCGGCGCCGCGTGCTCCTGGAAGGTGTCGTAGTCGAGATGCTGCGATCCATCGGCGAAGTAGGCGCCCGTGACACGCGAGGTCGCTCCGGGCCCGGCGAGGTCGTTCTCGATCCAGACCTTGCCCATCTTCGAGCCGAATCCACCGGCGACCCAGTCGAGCTCGGCGTTCCGCTCGACGCGCGCCCGGTGCGCGGCGAAGTGCCAGGTCTCGCGCGAGAAGTTCTGGATCGAGACGTACTCGAACTTGGCCGCCTGGCCGACGAACGCTTCGGTGACCGTATTCGAGTAGCCGCGAAGCTCCGGGTCGGATGAGGCGTACTCCTCGATCAGCGTGAAGCGCGACTCGGGCTCGGCGACCACCAGGAGACGCCAGAACAGTGAGCCCTCGTCGACCGTGTTGGCGATGCGGACGTAGATCGGCTTCTCGAGAACGACCCCTTTCGGCACGTGTACGAGGAGGCCGTGCTGCCACATCGCCGCGTTGTGCGCCGCGAACTTGTCGTCGAGCCTGACCAGCGTGCCGAGCAACTCGTGGTTCTCGTCGAGCCTCTCGACACGGATGCCCGGCGCAACCCCCTCGATCGAGACGCCGAGCTCATTCACGTGGACCGTGCCCGCAAGCTCGAGACCCGAGAGCATGGAGCCGCGTCCGTCGATCGATCCCGGAAGCGCCTCGGCCCCGAAACGAGCGGGATCGAAGTCTCCGAGATCCGTAAAGCGCCAGTGCTCGTCCCTTGTCGTCGGCAGCGGCAACGCGTCGTAGCGCTCGATCAGGTCAGTCCTCACGGGGTGCATACCTCCGGTGGAGCATCAGTGCGTTGCCGTCGGGGTCCTTGAAGAACGCCATGTGACAGACGCCCGTGTCGAAGATGTCGCCTTCGAACTCGACGCCAGCTTGCTCGAGCGTCGCGCGCGCTTCCTGGACGTTCGGGACACGAAGCGCGATGTGTGTCGTGTTCGGTGTGGTGAACTCGCGACCCATGTTCTTCGGGTCGATCAGGTAGAGGCTGACGTTGCCCGTCTCGAACTCGGGCCACGAGCCGCTGCTCGGATTGCGGTGCAGGCCGAGCGTTTCCTCGTAGAACCGCGTCGACCGCTCCAGGTCCGTGACCGGCACGGACACGAAGTCGGTCCGCTCGACCTCGATCATCGAGCCCACTTCCGGGTGGTCCGGCTCACCGCGGGGCGTACCGGTGGTGCAGCATCAGGTCGTTGCCGTCCGGGTCACGGAAGAACGCCATGTGACACACGCCCGTGTCGAACGTCTCACCGGCGAACTCGACACCCTTCGCTTCGAGATCCTTCCGAGCAGCCTCGATGTCACCCACGTGGAGCGCCAAGTGTCCGTTGCGCTGCGGGGCGAACTCCATCCCAAGGCGCGCCGGCTCCCAGATCCCGAGGCACGTGTCGCCGGCCCAGAACTCGTGCGTCGCACCTTCGTCCTGTCGCAGACTGAGGACGTCTCGATAGAACCGCACAGAGCGCTCTGCATCCTGCGAGGGCACCGCGACGAAGTCGAGCTTCTCGACGACCGTCAACCGACGGACCCTTCCATCTGCAGCTGGATCAGCCGGTTCATCTCGACCGCGTACTCGAGCGGGAGCTC
>JBBQXH010000068.1:0-9894 GCA_038209835.1 Gaiellales bacterium
AGGGTTAAAGTGCCGCGATGTCGACGCGAGTGCTCGAGGTCTGCGTATCAGGGGCACTTGGTAGCGTCGGACGGAGACTGGTCGAGCGCATCGTCGCCGACGACGAATTCCGCCAGCACTCGGCTGTCGCGCGTCGCGAGGGCGGGCGAGACGTCGGCACCATCCTCCTCGGCCGCGAGGTGGGCATCCCAATCGCCGAGCGCCTCGAAGATGCCCTCGACCGCCGGCCGGACGTGCTCGTCGACTACACGCACCCGTCGGTCATCCGCGACCACGTCGCCCTCGCGTTCGCGCGCAAGATCCCTGTCGTGATCGGAACGAGCGGGCTCTTCGACGACGACTTCGAGAGGATCGACGCGGACGCGCGCGAGGCTGACGTCGGTGCCGCGACGGGAAACTTCTCGATCACTGGAGCGATGCTGCAGCACCTCGGCCGCATCGCGGCGCGGCACTTGCCGCAATGGGAGGTGATCGAGTACGGGCGAGCCGAGAAACCGGACGTGCCGAGTGGAACCGCGAGGGAGCTCGCCGAGATGCTCGGCCGCGAGCGAGCGCCGCTCGCCTCGACCGCCGACAGCAGCTTGATCGGCCCTCGCGAGGCCAGAGGAGCGGCGGTCGGCGGTGCTCGGGTGCACTCGATCCGGATGCCCGGGTGCGGCCCGACGGTGGAGGTTGTGTTCGGGCTCCCCGGCGAGCGACTCGTCATCCGTCAGGACGAGCAGGCCGACGGCGGGATCTTCGTCGAGGGAACGCTGCTCGCGGCACGGCGCGTCCAGGAGATCCGCGGCCTGGTCAGAGGTTTCGACGCCCTGCTCTTCGACGAGCCCTGAAGGTGCTTCAGTCGTGGTGCTCGATCGCGGCAGGCATAGCGACCCACGGATGCCGTCGTGACTCGTAGACCGAACGGGTCGGTGGCGGGAAGGATGGATCGGCGAATGCGCCGACCGGAACAGCGATCACGTCTGGCGCATCCGAGGTGGTGTAGAAGACCGTCGCGCCGCAGTCAGGGCAGAAATGGAACGTTCGCTCCTCGCCGTCATCCGAGACTCGCACGTAGTCGCTGAAGCGCCCCACGACGTGCACATGATCCGATGTGAACCGCGCCTGGATCGAGAAGGCACTGCCTGTCCGGCGTTGGCAGGCAAGGCAGTGACACATGGAGATCCGAATCGGATCACCCGTCGCTTCCAGACAAAGTTGCCCACAACTACAGGCGGCATCTCGGGTCGCCATCCTTCAGATCCTACGTCGAGATCATCTTCTTCTCGACGCCGACCCCGGCAGCGGAGGCCCGTTCGACCTCGAGCGGCACGGTAGCCGAGTCCTGGAGCGCGATTCCCGTCGAGTCGAACACCGTGATCTGATCCTCTGACTGGCGGCCCTCGAGCTGGCCGCAGATGACCTTGCCGATCTCCCCTCCAATGTCCGACTCGGCGATCAGCCCCTCGCGGAGCGCGACGTTGATCTCGCCGTCGGGAACGCACTGGCGGATGTCGTCGACGAAGACGCGGGCGCGCTTCAGGATTCGCGGATCGAGTTCCTGCTCGCCCTCGAGGTCGGCGCCGAGCGCCGCGAGATGCGCGCCGGGCTTCACCCAGGCGTCGTCGACGATCCAGCCCCGGGCGTGGGTTCCGGTGACGATCACGTCAGCGCCTCGGCAGACTTGCTCGAGGTCGATCGAGCCGGTGATCGTGAGATGCGGGTACTTCGGTGTCTCCGAGGCGAGAAATCGATCGAGCGATTCCTGGGTGCGACTCCAGATCCTGACCTCCTCCCACGGGAAGACCGGATCGCAGGTCGCGAGCGTTCCCTGGCCGACGCTGCCGGTGCCCGCGATCGCGAGGATCTTCGAGTCCTTGCGCGCGAGCCATTTCGCGGACACGGCGGCGGAGGCGCCCGTCCGCATGAGCGTGTGGTGCGACCCATCGCAGATCGCGAGCGGGAAGCCCGTCTCAGGGTGCGTGTAGATCAGGATCGAGAACACGGCGGGCAGCTCGTACTTCGCGTTCTCCTCGCGGATCGAGACCCATTTACAGGCCGCAGCCTCGGGTTCCTCGATGTAGGAGGGCATGACCTCCCACTCGCCCGGGTACTTGTCGAGCACGATATGTCCCTTTGGCTCCATGTAGACGCGGCCCTCGCCGTGCATCCGAAACGCGTGCTCGACGCGGTCGTTGTACTCGGAGGGCGTGAGCAGCCCGACCATGTCGCTGCGGCCGAGAATCAGCGTCTTTCGGTTGCGCCAGCTCTCCACGAGGGCGATCCTACGGGATAGCCGTGGCCGCCCTCTATCTCGTCATCACGATCTTCTTCTGGGGAACCGCGTTTCACGCGAGCGCGATCGGCGCCGAGTACACCTCGCCGATCATGCTGACGGCGCTTCGGGCGTCGATCGGCGCAGTCGCACTGCTGCTGGCCGTCCTCGTCCTCAGAAGCCGCTTCCCCGCCCGGGCGCTCTGGGGCTGGACGGTGATCACCGGGCTCCTGATGGTCACGCTGACGCTCGAGGGAATCTCCGAAGGCACCGCCCGGGCCGGTGCGGGGAACGCGGCCGTGCTGCTCAACGCCTCGCCCTTCTTCGTGCTCATCCTCAGCAGGGTCTTCCTGCGAGAGCGGGCGAGTCTCGTGGCCGTCTTCGGGCTCCTCGTCGGGTTTGGTGGAATCATCGTGATGGTCTCGAGCCAGCTCGGGAACATCGAGAACACCGGCGACTTCGTGCTCGGCATGACGCTCGCACTGCTGGGGGCGATCGGCTGGGCGGTCGGGGTGCTCATGACAAAGTCGATCTTCACGCGGCACCACGACCTCGACATGCTCGGCTTCACGACCGCGCAGTACGTGATCGGCGGTGGGGCCGCCCTCGTCCTCGCCTTGGCCATCAGTGGGACGGGCAGCACCGATTGGGGCTCCGGAGACCTCTGGGGCGCCGTTGCGTGGATCGCGATCGGCGCCTCCGCGATCGCGACGCTGACGTTCTTCGGCGCGCTGAAGAGGATGCCCGCCACCACCGTCACTGCGTGGCAGTTCCTCGCGCCCGTCGTAGCCGTCATCACGGAGATCGTCTACGGGAACACCCCCGACGGGATCGTGCTGGCGGGGATGGGCCTCGCCATCCTCGGCGTTGCGATCGTGAACGGCGCGCCGATCATCGAGGCGCGAACAACCGCGAACGGAAGGAGGATCGGGTGGTTGCAAAGAGCACGGTGACCGAGCTCGCGAACCTTCTCGTCGCACGCGACGGGCCGGCCGCTCTCGTCACGCTGAATCGCCCGGAGAAGCGAAACGCGCTGAGCCTCGAGCTCATGCGCGAGCTGACCGGAGTGTTGCAAGAGCTCGGTACGGAGAACAATGTGAGAGCGGTCGTACTCCAGGGAGCCGGGCCGGCGTTCTCGGGTGGTCACGACCTCGCCGAGATGGTCGAGCGCGACGCAGGCTTCTACCGCGAGCTGTTCGACGCCTGCACCGAGATGATGGAAGCGATCCACCGCCTGCCGCAGCCGGTAATCGCGAAGGTGCACGGGATCGCGACCGCCGCCGGCTGCCAGCTCGTCGCGACCTGTGATCTGGCGGTCGCCGCGGAAGACGCGAGGTTCGGAACCTCAGGTGTCCGCACCGGCCTCTTCTGCACGACCCCCGGCGTCGCGGTCTCCCGGACGGTCAACCGCAAGCGCGCGCTCGAACTGCTCCTCACCGGGGAGCTCATCGATGCGCATACCGCCCTCGACTGGGGCCTCGTCAACCGGGTCGTCCCTGCAGCCGAGCTCGACGCCGCTGCGCAGGAGTTCGTCGAGAAGATCGCGCGTCTCAGCCCTGTCGCGATCGCGATGGGCAAGGCTGCCTTCTATGCACAGGCCGACCTTGGCGAGGGGCAGGCGTACGACGTCGCCGAGGGCGTTATGGTCGACAACGCCCTCGAACCGGACGCGCAGGAGGGTATGAGCGCCTTCCTCGAGAAGCGAACGCTCGGGCCGAGCGACTGGCCGTCAACCCGGGGCTGACGCGATGGCACAGAGATGCGCCCAACACTGTCACCATCGTGGTCGCTGGGGATCTCCTTCGCGAAGCGCGTCTTCGGGCGGGACGGACCCAAGCTGAGCTCGCCTGCCGCTCCGGAACGGGACGCTCGCTGATCAGTCGCTATGAGCGCGGCAAGGTCGAGCCGAGCCTCGAGACGCTTCGGGAGCTTGGGCGCGCCTGCGGCCTCGAGCTCTCATTCACGGTCGTGAACGCAGACAACGAGGGTCACGACCTGAGCCTCATCCGCGCGGCGCTTGCAAAGAGCCCGAGGGAGCGCTTCGTCGAGGGGAATCGAGCGGCCGCTTCGGCCGACAAGCTGTGGCGTCAGGCAACGACTCTTGGTTCTTGAGTTCGATCCTGACGCGTTACTCCGTCCCGGCCCGCCAATCTAACCCCTCGCGCCACGCCTGCATGAGCTGCCTGGCTACGTCGTTGACCTCAGGCAGTGCGGCTGCCACCTCGTCGAAGAGCCTCTCTGCCGCCCCTGGACCGTTCGACGACTCGAGCTGTGCGGCCGTCGCCGGATAGTCGATCCAGCCGCGGACGAGCTCGGCCGTCGCCTCGGCGTGGAACTGGACGCCGTAGGCGTTCGCCCCAACCCGGAACGCCTGATTGGGGTATTCGTCAGAGCCTGCGAGGAGAACGGCGTCGCCTGGTAGGTCGAAGCTGTCGCCGTGCCAGTGGAACATCGGTACCCGTGAGCCGAGACCGCCGAACACAGGATCCTCGTCGGCGGCCGGCGTCTTGAAGAGTGGCCGGATGCCAACCTCGGGCTTCGCGCCCGGCCAGACCCGCGCTCCCATCGCTGCCGCCAATGCCTGCGCGCCGAAGCAGATCCCCCATACCGGGACATCCGCCTCGACGGCCTTGCGGAGCAGCTCCAGCTCGGGCTCGAGCCAGGGGACGCCACCGTCGTAGACGCTGCTCGCTGCGCCGAGCGAGATGACTGCGTCGAAGTCTTGCGGACGCGACGGAACCGGCTCGCCTTCGTGCAGCCGCAGCCAGGTGGTGTGGTCTCCGCGCTCTTCCAGCACGTCCCCGTACGCGCCAAGGCTCGAATGGGGAGCGTGCTGGAGAACGAGGATGCGGCCGGCGCTTCGCTCAGCTCTTCGGTTACCGCCCACGCTCCGCCCGCTCCCAGGCCCGATTGAGCGACCGCTGGAGGTACCAGGAGTGGAAGAAGGCAAGCACGAAGAGCAGCTCCCGGGTGCTCCAGTACGTCCAGAACGCCGTGTAGATGCCGAGCGTGAAGAAGCCGAGAACCCAGACCGTCATCGGGCTTCGAATCGTCACGGTGGTCTGAGCGATCGAAACTGTGCGTGCCGTGACGACTTGGGCCATCGGCCCAATGCTATTCGCTAGCGCACGGCGAGCCGACGAACAGGTCGCTCGTACCGCCGCCGCTCGACCGGGAGGTCACGGAGCTCCCGCCGTTCCCGCTCGGTCAGCTCGCGGGAGACCGCCCAGCCGACGTAGCCGCACCGCGGGCAATGGCCCGCTCTCATCACATGGTCGAGCGGGCCGCGCATCCTGCGAAGCTGACCGCATTTGAGGCACTCGACGATGACCGCCATCTGACTCAGGATCGTCCCGTCGGAAGGAGGCGCAACCCCCGTACGGGTGCTAGAGGCTAAATCCTATGGTTTTATCTGTTATAGTCTAAACGTCCGAGCCGACGAAGGAGGTCTGATGGCAGCTACGACCGAGAATCCCGCGCAGGCGAAGTTCCTGCTGACGCCCGAGCTGATGGCCGGTGCGATCTATCGCAAGTACGAGAAGGCGACGCGAAAGTTCTGGGATCCCAAGGACTTCGACTACTCGCAGGACGCCGCCGACTGGGAGCGGATGACGGACGAGCAGCGCAACGGCATCCTGACGATCACGGTTCGCATCGAGGCCGGCGAGGAGGCCGTCACCGACGAGCTCCTGCCGATGCTGTCCGCGTCCCACGAGCTTGGCCGTTTCGACTGGGTGATGTTCCTTGCGACGTTCATGCTCGACGAGGCGCGCCATTCGGAGTTCTTCAACATCTGGCACCGCGAGGTTGCAGGCTTGACGAGGCCTGCTGAGAAGGCTGCACACTGGCCCCTCAGGGATCACACGGTCGATCCGAGCGGGCGCTTCCAGGTCGGCGAGCCGGTGTACGAGGGGATCCCGAAGTACGGCGACGCGCTCATGGAGGCCGTCCAATCGCGCGACCAGAGGGCGATCGAGACCGCGTTCGTGCGTTTCTCGACGCTCTACAACGCGTGGGTGGAAGGCGTCCTGACGATGCCGACGTACGAGATCGTCATGGACACGACCGCCGCCTGGGGCGTGCTGACGACACTGCAGGCCGGCTTCAAGGGCATCCTCGCCGACGAGGGGCGTCACATCACCTTCGGCACGGAATCGTGCCGGATCCTCATCGAGGAGAACCCGGAGTACGAGCCGCTCGTCCACGAGATCATCGACGAGTACCGGGGCAACGCCGTCGGCATGCTCGAGTACCAGCGGAACGTTCCCGGACTAGACCTCGACAAGTATCAGCGCCAGAAGGTGCGCCACTACCGGAACCGCTGCCGTGAGATGGGCGTCGCGGCCGACGAGACGCTCATCGAGCAGATCCTCGATCCCTCGATCGACTTCGTCACCGGCGTCCAGGCCGGGTAGGTGGCTGCCGTGAAACGCTGGGAGTGCATGGAAGCGGGCTGCTCGGCCGTCGTCACCGCGACGGACGAGGACGAGCTCGTCGAGAGGGTCAATGCCCACGTCGCGAAGGCGCACGACTCGTACGAGCTCGAGGACGTCATCCTCGCCGATGCCGTGGAGGTGGAAGACGGCAGCGACTGACGCATCCGACGAGCTCGTCCGGAGCCTCGTCGAGCGGACGGTCTTCACGCCCGTCCGGCAAGGGAGCACGGTCGCCGAAACGGTCGCTCGGCTCGGCCAGGCCATTGGCATGGGCCTCTTGCGCCCCGGCGACCGGCTTCCGTCCGAGACCCGCCTAGCCGACGACCTCGGAATCTCCCCCGTCACATTGCGAAGCGCCCTGACCATTCTCCGCGAGTCGGGGCTGATCGAGACGCAACGCGGTCGGGTCGGCGGCACCTTCGTCGCACCGGGAGCAGAGGCGACCTCATTCGTCACCGACCGGACACTGCCGACCGAGCGTGAGCTTCGCGATCTCACCGACTTCCGTTCGGTGGTCGAGGGTGGCGGCGCGGCTTTCGCAGCCGAGCGGCGAACCGCGTCACAGCTCGAGGAGCTCGAGCGCCTGACCGCCGAGATGACGGCCGGCAGCGACTTCGCAACCTGGAGCGAGCGCGACACGATCTTCCACTTGATCCTCGCGGACGCGTCCGGATCGGCGCGGCTCGTCGAGCAGGTCGCCGGGATTCGCGCTGAGGTCTATCGCGTCTCGCAGGTCTTGCCGACGCCCGGCCCCGTTCTCGAGCTCGCGAATGCCGAGCACCGGAAGATCCTGCAGGCGGTAGCCGCCCGCAAGCCCGACAAGGCACGGGTGGCGATGGTGCGTCACGTCGAGTCGACGCTCGGCCTCTGGCTCGGCCTCGGGCGGGTGACGTAGCCCCTCAGCCCTCGGTCTCCCAGGCGATCTCGACGACGTAGCCGTCCGGGTCACGGCACTTCACGCTCACGTACTCCGATTCTTCCCACTCTTCGACGATCGGGATCCCGTCAGCCTTCAGACGGTCGCGGAAGACTCGCACGTCGTCCGGCCTGGGCATGCCGATGCCGAAGTGGAGGAAGGGCGGAAGCCGTATCGGCTCGTCGACCTGCCCGAGCGCCAAGGCAAAGCCCTCGGCGTTGTAGAGCATCAGCGTGCCGTCCGGGTATCGACGCGCCGGCATGGCATCGAATCCGAAATACGTCTCGTAGAAGCGGCGAGACCTTTCCTGGTCGCGAACGGCGAGTGCCAGATGACGCATTGGGGGCGCCGATCCTAGCGGGCGAGCTCCGAGATCGCCCGCGCGGCGTGGAGATGGAAGCGCACGGCATAGAGGAGATCGTCCACGTGAACGCGCTCGTCGTAGTTGTGGACGCCGTCCAGGTACGCGTTGAGCGGCGTGTAGCGCTGCGGCCAGAAGCCGTACGCAACGGTGCCGAACGTCGCCCGCACGAAATGCATGTCGCAGAAGCCGCTCAGGAGGATGGGTATCAGCCTGGCGCCCGGGTCGTGCTCTTCGAGGAACTCCTGGCAGATCCGATACAGCGGGGTATCGAGCCGGGAGCTGGAACCACCGACCGGAGAACCCACCAGCTCGAGCTCGAATGGGATGTTGTCGCCGAGCGCTGTTCGCAGCTCGCGCTCGAGATCGGCGGCCGTCGTCCCTGGGAGGAGCCTGCAGTCGCAGTCGACGCTGGCGCGTGGCGGGATCACGTTGAGCGCCCTCGACGCGGCCAGCCGGGTCGGGGCGATCGTGGTTCCGAAGAGCGGCGGCAGGTCGGCGCCGAGCATCGGGTTGAGCGCTACCACCCTATCGATGGCCGATTCGATCCCGGCCTCGAGACTCACCCCGAGCGCTTCCAGCATCTGTCGTGTCGCCGGATGGACGATGCGCTCGGTCCGGTAGCGGCCGAGGCGTTCGATCAGCGTCGCTAGGCGAACGACAGCGTTCATACCGCTCGACGGATCGGAGGCGTGGCCCGCCTCTCCGAGGGCCGTGATGCGGGCAGGGAGCGTTGCCTTCTCGCCGACACAGACCGTGACGGCGACGCGCCCGTCGGCAAGCTGATAGCGCGATCCACCGCCCTCGTCGATCGCATAGTCGCAGCCGATGTCCGGACGCTCCCCGACGAGCCACGTCAGCCCGACCCCTTCCTCGCCGTCCTCCTCGTCCGCCTGGGAGACGAGGACGATGTCACCGCGGGGCTCGAAGCCCGAGCGGGCGAGCGCTGCGAACGCGACTACTCGAGTCGCGGTCTCGTTCTTCATGTCAGCGGCGCCGCGTCCCCAGACGTAGCCGTCCTCATCCAGATGACCGGAGAATGGCGGGTGCGTCCAGTCGTCGGGCTCGGCAGGGACGACATCGGTATGGCCGAGGAAACACAGCGACGGGCCATCGCCGGTGCCCTTGATCCTCGCGATCAGGTTCGTGCGGTCGGGATCGCGCGCGACGAGCTCGCATTCGACCCCCGACGCCTCGAGGTAGCGCGCGATCTCGAGGGCGGCCGGCGTCTCGCGTCCCGGCGGGTTCGACGTATCGATGCGGATGAGCGCCCGGAGGAGCTCAGTTGCCTCCTCGCGGAGCTCAGCGTCCGGCAGCACTATGCGATCGGCGCGCCGTCGAGCGTTGCGGGCAGCCTGCGCCGCGCGAGCTCCGCGAAGAACGGCGCCACCGGAAGCATCGTCTCGGGGCCCGCAACGCCGTCTCCTAGCCGCTCGCCGCGGCACAGCATCTGCGCGGCGACGGACGGCGGCACTCCGGTGACGAATGAGAGGCCGGCATCGCCCCACTCGGGCTGGACGACGACTTTCATCTCGGCCACGAGCGTGCGCGGCTCGCCGTCGCGCGCCCCGGAGACGATCACGCGCAGGTACTCGACCATGCCGGGATCGGGGATTGCGCCGCCCTGACGCATGAGGACGGCCACCAGAACGTCGCGCGGCACGACGTCGGCCTCGCCGACGCGGATCGGATCGGTCGAGGTCAGGCCGGCCGCAGAGAACGAGCGCAGGCGCGTCACGTCGAGCGGAGGCAGACCGAGCCGCCACTCGACGTTGCGAATACCCCGATCGGCATAGGAGCGCGGGAGCGTCGCCGGTTCCGAGTGGATCGTGTAGATGCACTCCATCGGCGCCTCGGGGAACTCGTAGTCCTTCGCGCCGGTGTCGGCCGGAACCATCCGGATCTCGCCGTCGAGGAACGCCGCCGC
>JBBQXH010000069.1:0-9854 GCA_038209835.1 Gaiellales bacterium
ACGGGACGTGGCCCGCTCTCGGGGCCGAGTATAGCGAAGCGAAGCGGCAAATCCGTCGGTACACGATGCGTTCCCCGCTTGCGCACGATGCGCGGCGCCCCCTCGTCTTGTTTGTATTCGCCGCCTTGCGGCGACGATGAACCTTCCATCGGTCTCCGCCCGATGCTGCGCAGCGGCTTCGCCGCCTTGCCCGCGCCGCACCGAGCCCTACCGGGCTCGGTGAGCCTCCGCGGCCTGACGGCCTCCGGCCGCGGCCGCTGCGCGGCGCTCCGCGCCTTGCCGGCGCTGACCTGCTAGAACGGCACGGGTGGACATCCGCGAGGCCGTCAGAGTGGAAGCAGCCGAAGCCGGACGGGCGCTGCCGCAACTGAGTGACGGTGCAGTAGCCGACGCGCTCGCCTCAGCCGAAGCGCTCGTCCGCGATCGTGCTCGACAGATCCTGGATGCCAACGCCGCCGACTGCGAGGCCGCGAGCCGGTCGCTCGATGCGGGAACGCTCGACCGGCTGCGGCTCGACGATGCGCGCGTCGACGCGCTCGCCGCACAGATCGGCGGCATGGCTGCGATCGAGCCGCTCGAGCGCGTGATCTCGGCCTGGACATTGCCGAATGGACTGGCCGTGAGCGAGGTGCGCATTCCCATCGGCACTGTGGGGGCGAACTTCGAGGCACGCCCGAACGTCGCGCTCGACGTCGCCGCGCAACTGCTCAAGGGCCTCAACACGGCCGTGTTGAGGACGGGCGGCGCCGCACTCCGAACCGTCACGACACTTGTCGACGAGGTTCTCCGCCCCGCTCTCGAACGGACTGGCCTGCCCCCGGGCGCCGTCGGGCTCGTGCGCTCGGCCGATCACGAGGGCGCACGTGCCCTCGTGACGCTTCCGGACGTGATTCCCCTCGTGATCCTCCGCGGGAGCGGCGCGACGACTGCGGCGCTCGCACGCCTCGCAGCGGAGCACGGCGTGGGCACCCTCGCGCATGCCGAGGGCGGAGGCGTCCTTTACGCGCACGGGAGCGCCGATCGCGAACGCCTGCTTGCGGTCGCCGAGGCGAGCCTGGATCGCCTCGGCGTCTGCAACCGGCTCAATCTGTGCCTCGTCGACCGCGACGCCTCCCGTCTCCTGCCCGACCTCGTCGCGCTGTTCGGACGGCTTGGACTCGAGGTTCGGGGCACCGAACGCGCGCGAACGCACGTCGCAGCCGCACCGCTCGAAGTCCGGCTCGGGCATGAGTGGGCAAACGACGCAGAGCACGTCGCCACCATCACCCTGGACCTCGTCGACGATCTGGAGGAGGCCGTCTCGATCGCGAACACGGAGACATCGGGCCTGGCGGCCTCGATCGTTGCTGAGGACGAGCAGGCCGCGGCGCGCTTCCTGGCCGGCTACCGAGGAACGGCCGCGTTCTGGCAGGCGCCGACGAGATTCACCGACGGCTTCGCGCTGACCGGCGCCCCGGAGACGGGGATCAACGTCGACTGGACGCCGGGGCCGCGCGGCCCCGTAACCTACCGGGACCTGTGGCTGCGCCAGTACCGCGTTGTCGGCGACGGGACGCAGAAGCGATGAAACGGCCACTAGTCGTCAAGTTCGGAACGAGCCTCATTGCCGGGAAGCGCGGCCAGATCCGCCGCCAGGTGATGCGCGACCGGGCGCGGGAGATCGCGGAGATCGTCCGGGGCGGAACCCCGATCTGCGTCGTGTCCTCCGGAGCCATCGCCCTCGGGCTCACGCGCCTCGGTCTCGAGAAGCGCCCGCGGAGCATGCCGAAGCTTCAGGCGGCCTCGGCTCTCGGGCAGGGAAGGCTCCAGGCGGCCTGGGAAGAGGCGCTGGCAGCCGAGGGCATCCCGGCCGCCCAGATCCTGTTGACGGCCGTCGACGTCTCCGACCGCACCTCGTACGTGAATGCCCGAAACGCGCTGAACGCGCTCTTCGGCATGGGGGCAGTGCCGGTCGTCAACGAGAACGACGCGACGGCGACCGACGAGATCTCTGTCGGCGACAATGACGCGCTCGCGGCCCAGGTGGCCGTGCTCGCTCGAGCACGGCTTCTCGTGCTGCTCACGGAGGTGGAAGGAGTCCTCTCCCGCGCCCCCGGAACGCCGGGCGCCCAGCTGATCGCCGATGGATCGGCGACGCGGAGCGCGGTGATGGGCGGCGCCTCGCCGCTCGGGAAGGGCGGTATGCGCAGCAAGGTCGTTGCGGCCGAAGTCGCGGCTGCCGCCGGCATACCGACGATCATCGCAGCCGGTACCGGCAGAGAGGTCCTCGGCCCGATCCTGGCCGGTGAGCCCCGAGGCACCCGCTTCGCCGCCGGCGAGCGCACCCCATCGGCATTCAAGCTGTGGCTGCGCTTCGGCAAGCCCTCGGCCGGGACGCTGCGCGTCGACGGCGGAGCCCAGAACGCGCTCACGAACGACGGAGCAAGCCTTCTGGCTGTCGGCATCGCGCGCTGCGAGGGACGGTTCGCGGCGGGGGACGGCGTGGAGATCGTCGGGCCCGACGGCGAGATCTTCGCGAAGGGCATCGCGAGCGCGAGCTCCGACGAGCTCCGCAGGAAGCCCAGGGGGCTCGAGGCTGTCCACCGCGACCGCCTGGTGTTGTACTAGGCAAAGGCGCGTAAGCGCCACGCAGCGGCCGCGCCTGAAGGGCGCCAGGCCGCGGAGGCCCAGGCCGCGAAGCGGCCGTATCAGCAAGGCCCGCGGCAGCGCGCCGCGCAGTGGACGGCGGAGCCGGCCGCGAAGTCCAGGCCGCGAAGCGGCCGTATCCCCCGCCGCGCTAGTGCAAGCTCTCGTCGCTGAACGTCGCGACGACGGATTCCTGCGAGCGCTCGTGCAGCCGTTCGCGCCCCCGCCGGACGGCGCCGAGGAACTTGTCGAGATTCGTCTCGAGCGTCGACAGGATCTGATCGGCCCAGTCCTCCATCTCGAGGCGGGTCTCGCGCGCCGTGCGCCGGGCCTCCTCGACGATGTCCTGCGCCTGGTGCTCGGCGAGCTTCACGATCTCCGTCTGCGACGCTTCGCGGACTGCCTGCTCCCGCGCCTCGCCGAGGATCCGGTCGCCCTCGCGCTTCGCCTCGGCCAGCATCTCCTGGCGCTCCTTGACGATCCAGCGAGCCTGCTTGATCTCTTCGGGAATCGTCGCCCGCATCTGGTCGAGGATGTCGTAGATCTCCTCGCGGTCGATCCGAACCTGGTCGGTCAGGGGCACGGCCTTCGCGTTGTGAACGAGATCGTCGAGCTTATCGATGAGAACGAGAACGTCCATGGCCTTCCAGTCTACTCTTGGGGACTGACGGGAGCGCCCGGCTTCGGCCGGGGGAACATCTCTCGGAACCTGAGCGCCACCGGCGCAGGAACCAGATCGTTGACGTTTCCGCCGAAGGCGGCGATCTCCTTCACGCCGCTCGAGGAGACGAAGCTGTACTCCGAGTTGGCGATCAGATACATCGTCTCGATATCCGGCGCGAGCCGGCGGTTCAGGTGGTGCATCTGAAACTCCCACTCGAAGTCGGAGATCGCGCGCAGACCCTTGATCATGGTCTTTGCGCCCCAGCGCCGGGTGAAGTCGACGACGAGCTCGGAGAAGACTACGACCTCGACGTTCGCAACGTCGGCCAGCGCGTCGCTCAGGAACTCGACCCGCTCCTCGACCGTGAACATCAGCGACTTGTGCTGCGGCTCCCGAACGACCCCGACGACGACCCGCTCGAAGATCAGCGCCGCGCGCCGGATGATGTCGAGATGCCCGTTGGTGACCGGGTCGTAGCTCCCCGGACAGATCGCGGTGACGGGAGCCGCGTCGCTCACGAGCCCTCGAAGAGGGTCAGCCGAACCGAGCCGTAGCGGCGGCTCGTGCGCAGCGCCAGGGGAAGCTCCGGCGTCTCGGCCGCTGCCGACTCGACGACGACGAGGCCTTCGGGCGCAACGACCGCCGGCAGGGAGAGTGAGAGCTTCGTGAGGGAACGCGTCAGCATGTCGTAGGGCGGATCGATCAGAACGAGATCGTAGAGCTTGCCGGAGCTCCCGTCTGCCACGACGCGGCGAACGGCATCCTGATGGGCGATCTCCGCACCGGCGAGGTCGAGCTTATCGAGGTTGCGGCGGATCGCCGCGACCGCGTCACGGTCCGACTCGACGAACGTGACGCGAACGGCGCCGCGAGACAGGGCCTCGAGCCCCATTGCGCCGGACCCCGCGTAGAGGTCGAGCACGCGCGCCCCCTCGAGCGGCCCGATCAGGTTGAAGGCCGCCTCCCGGACGCGATCTGACGTCGGTCGAGTGTCTCGGCCCTTCGGCGCAAAGATGCGGGCGCCCTTCCGTGACCCCGCGATGATCCTCACTGACAGCGAATCGCGGCCAGCATCACGTCGACCGCCTCGGCGTTCGAGAGCCCGCTACCCCTGGTAAGACGCTGCCACGTCCGAAGATCGAGCGCCAGCTGAAGGGCCGCTCTCACACGCTTGCCCGAGGGAAGATCCTCGGTCAGCGCGGACTCGATCGCAGGCATCCATGCCCCTGCCCGCTGCTGGAACATCTCACGGGTCACAGGGTCGACCTCGGCGTCTCGGATCACGCGAGTGAGCATGTCCTCGACCTGCTCGAACCACTCGTAGAGATCGCCGAGGCCGCGCTTCAGACGCTCCTCCGGGTCGGCGATCGTACGCCACTCCTCGACGTCGGGCGGCGGGTTCAGCTCCATGTAGAGCCCCGAGCAGGCGAGCCCCACGTCCCACGCGCTCGGAAAGTGGCGATACAGGGTATGACGCTGAACGCCGGCCAGACGAGCGATGTCGCTCAGGGTCGTCCGGGCCGGCCCCTTGGTGCGGTGGAGCTCGATCGCGGCGCCGATGATCTTGCGCCTCGTCTCCGCCTGCCGCTCGGCGCGACGCTTCAACTCGTAGGGGCGTGCCACGAGGTAATGGTTGCACATCCGTGTGTGATCATTTAGAGTAGATCGCTGCACACTAGCGTGCATCGAAAGGAGACGTCATGGAGACGCGAATCGACCACATCGCCGGCGGGATTTACCGGATCTCGACTTGGAGCGAGCCTTACGGCATCACGATCAACCAGTTCCTGATCGACGACGAGCGGCCCGCGCTGATCCATACCGGCGAGTACGACATGTACGAGTCCGTCCGCGCCGCGATCGGAGAGGTGCTCGACCCGGCGACGCTGGCGTACGCCGCGCTCCTCCATTGGGAGGGAGACGAGAATGGGAGCATCGACCAGTTCATGGCCGACGCGCCGGACGCCGAGCTCGTCGGCTCGGCGCTCTCGATCACGCTCAACGCCCACGGCTTTGGCGTCCACAACCGGGTTCGGGGTTTCACGGACGGCGAGACGCTCGAGCTCGGGCAGCACACGCTGCGCTTCCTCGAGACGCCACACGTCCACCACTGGGACTCGATGATGGTCCTCGAGGAAACGACGCAGAGCCTCTTCCCCGCCGATCTCTTCATCCAGCCCGGAGACCAGCCTCCGGTCGTCACCGAGAACCTCGCTGACGCGATGTGCGAGGTCTACCGCCAGGTCGGGATCTTCGCGCACGAGACGCCGGTGCGACAGGTCGTCGATCGTCTCGAAGCGCTCGCGCCCGCCTGGGTCCACGCCATGCACGGCGGCACACTCGTGCGCGAGGTGGTTCCGTCCTACGTCTCGGCTCTGCGTGAGCAGGACTTCGCGTATCGAGGCCGGCTACTCGGGCGCGAGCTTCCGGCGCCAGAGCCCGCGGCCTGATCAAGCGGCAGGCTCGGAGCCGGCGAACATCCGCTCCACCTCGTCGTCGAGCGGCCCGGAGGAGTCGGCCAGGGCGTGAGCGAAGCGCCGAGCGCGCTCGAGGAGCTTCCGGTCAGATCGCAGCCGCGTGAACGAGAGGTCTGAGAGGCCGGTCTGGCGCGTCCCGAGCAGGTGACCCTCGCCGCGGAGCTCCAGGTCGACCTCGGCGAGCTCGAACCCGTCGTTCGTGTCGACGAGCGCCTGGAGACGCTCACACGCGGCCTCGGTGAGCTCCTCCTTCGGGCGCGAGACGAGCAGGCAGTATGACTGCTCCTCCCCCCGGCCGACACGCCCCCGCAGCTGATGCAGCTGGGCAAGGCCGAAGCGGTCGGCTTCCTGGACGATCATGATCGTCGCGTTCGGCACGTCGATCCCGACCTCGATGACGGTCGTCGCGACGAGGACGTCGAGCTCGCGGGTCGCGAACGCGTCCATGACGCGGCGCCGCTCGGCCGGCCGAAGCTGACCGTGGAGGCAGCCGATCCGGAAGTCGGCGAGCTCTGCTCTCGAAAGGCGCTCTGCCTCCGCTTCCGCGGCCCGCGCCTCGATCACCTCGGACGGCGAGATGAGGGGGCAGACGACGTATGCCTGGCGCCCATCCGTGAGATGACGCCGGAGGCGGGTGTAGGCCTCCTCGCTGCGCTCGTGCGACACCCAGCGGGTCACGACCGGCTTTCGCCCGGACGGCGGCGCCGAGATCTCGGAAATCGCGAGGTCGCCGTACACGGTCAGCGCAAGCGTCCTCGGGATCGGCGTGGCCGTCATATGCAGCCGGTGCGGTGCGCGATCGCGGGCAAGCGCAGCGCGCTGCTCGACGCCGAACCGATGCTGCTCGTCGACGACCGCCACGGCGAGGGAGGGGAGCTCGACGCCCTCCTGGATGAGGGCGTGCGTTCCGACGGCGATCCCCGCCTCGCCGCTCACGATGGCACGGCGCGCGGTCGTATGTTCGCTGGCCGCAAGGCCGCTCGTCAGAAGTACCGCACGTACGCCGAGACTCTCACAGATCCGCTCGACGGTGAGGAAATGCTGTTCGGCGAGCGTCTCGGTCGGTGCCATCAGCGCGCCCTGGTTGCCTCGCTCGACAGCCCGGATGAGCGCGTAGAGCGCGACGACCGTCTTCCCGGAGCCGACGTCGCCCTGCAGGAGCCTGTCCATAGGCTCTGTCGTGGCCAGGTCGCGATCGATCTCGGCGATCGCCCGCTCCTGCGCATCGGTGAGAACGAAGGGGAGCGCACCGCGGAATCGCCCGGCAATCGACCCCGGCTCGCCGAGCGAGATCGCCACTTCCTGGTCGCGAGCGTCCCGGCGACGCAGGAGGCCCAGCTGGAGGACGAGCAGCTCCTCGAAGGCGAGTCTCCGTCGTGCCCTCTCGGCGTCGGCCGCGGTCTCGGGACCGTGCAGCATGGCGATCGCGTCCCGCTTGAGTGGCAGGCGGGCCTCGGCGCGGAGCCGGGCCGGGAGCGGATCGGGCACGTCGTGGACGTAGACGAGCGCCTTTCCGACGAGATCCCGCAACCGCCGCGACGGAAGAGCCTCGCTGCCGCGGTAGACCGGGCCGGGAGAGCTCATCCGTTCGCCGTCGCCGGCGAGCTCGTAGTCGCGCACGACGAATCCTCCGCCACGCTCGATCGAACCGCGGAGGCGCACCGTGACGCCGGGACGCAGACGGTCGGCTACCCAGGGCTGGTTGAACCACACCGCGGTCAGCGAATCGCTCGGATCCCGCACCCGGGCCTCGACGATCGTGAGCCCGCGCCGTCGTGTCGACCTGCCCTGCACGCTGAGGATCTCTGCGTCGATCGCCACCTCCTGACCCAGGAGCAGGTCGCAGATGCGTGCGGGCGGCGCTGGCCGTTCGTAGCGTCGCGGTCGGTCGAAGAGTAGATCTCGAACGGTCTCGAGGCCGAGCGCCCGGACGCTGGCGCCGAGCTTCGGGCCGACCCCGGCCAGCGTCTCGACCGGAAGCTCGAGACGCTCCGGACGAAGCAGATGCGGCCCCGCGGACGGCGGCAGATCGAGCCCGGCGAACGACCGGCTCCTGGTCGGCGCCTCAGCTGCCGGTGTCACGGCCCTCGGCCGCCGCCCTGATTGCCGCGACGATCTCGTCGAGTCTCTTGTCCTTCGTGATACACGCGGTGGCGCCCGCCTCGATCAGGGCGGACACGACCGGCTCCTCGGCCGATGCCGTCAGGATCAGGACAGCGCTGCCGGGGCACGTGGCCCTGATCGCCCGGGTTGTCTCGACACCGTCGAGATCGGGAAGCCGGTAGTCGACGACGACCACGTCGGGAGACGACGCGGCACACGCCTCGAGCGCCGAGCGCCCGTCACCCACCGCCGCAACGACACGAACGTCGCCGTCGAGCTCGAGCAGGATCTCGAGCGATTCGCGAAAGACGGCGTTGTCCTCGACTATGAGGACGTCGATCGGCACCCGGCAAGTATCGCGCCCGGACCGGCGCCACGTCCGACGAAGCGCGAACGATACGCGTCGGCTCCGCCGACGCTCCAGCGGGGTCGCAGCCGGCCGAGCCGGCTGCTCAGCCCGTAGGTGCCTTGATCACCTTGCCGCCTTTGAGGCAGCGCGTGCAGACGTAGACGCGCTTGGCGGTGCCGTTCACAAGGACGCGAACGCGCTGGAGGTTCGGGTCGAAGCGACGCTTCGTCGCCACCATCGAGTGGCTTCTGTTGTGCCCGAAGGACGGGCCCTTGCCGCAGACAGAGCAGATCTTGGACATGAGCCGTCGGAGTATAGCGAGAGCCGCGAAAAGCTCAGGGAGAGACGGTTGCACGCAGCAAGCCGAGCGATTCGACCATCTCGAGGGCAGAGCGGGCCGCCTCGACGCCCTTGTTGCCGCGCGCCCCGCCGGCGCGTTCGTGCGCCTGCTCGGACGTGTCGCAGGTCAGGACGCCGAACGACACGGGAACACCCGTCTCGAGGCCTGCCAGCTGCACTCCGCTCGCCGCCTCGGAGCTGACGAACTCGAAGTGCGGCGTCTCGCCCCGGATCACACACCCGAGCGCCAGGACGCAGGAGTAGCGGCGCGACTTCGCGAGTGCCATCGCCGCCAGCGGCAGCTCGAACGCGCCGGGGACGGGCATGACCTCGATCGCCTCGGATGCGACCCCGGCCGCGGCAAGCTCCCCCAGCGCGCCTTCGAGGAGACGCGTGGTGATGTCGCCGTTGAACTTGCTGACGGCGATACCGACGGAGCGCCGTGACCCGTTCGAGGGGCTGCTAAAGACCCGGACACCGGGTGGAATCGCGAGCTCACCCTCGGCGTGGGGCGCGAGCGGAGCGATGACGGGCTCGGCGATCGGCGTCGGCTCAGGCGTCACCGGCTCGGGCGTCACGGGCTCTGGTGGCTCTGGCGGAACGACGCCGTCCGGCTCGACGTGAGCCACGGTCAGCGGCTCGGATTGCTCCGGAGGCCGCGGGCGCTCGGCTTCGACGACGGTCGCCGGATCGACCTCGTGGTCGAAGATCTCGTTGCCGGCGTCCTCTGGCCGCTCGCTCATTCCTCGTCCTCGGGGAGATCCAGATCCTTGAGCTCCTGGTGGTGGAGTCGATGGCCGAGCTTCGCCTTCTTAGCCGCCAGGTAGCGGCGATTCTCGACGTTCGGCGGAACCTCGATCGGCACCTGTTCCACCACTTTCAGTCCGAAGGCCTCGATGCCGGCGATCTTACGCGGATTGTTCGTCAGGATGCGAATGGTCGAGAGACCGAGGTCGACGAGGATCTGGGAGCCGATCCCGTACTCCCGCGCGTCGGCCGGGAACCCGAGCTGGAGGTTCGCCTCCACCGTATCGAGCCCGCTCTCCTGCAGCTCGTAGGCCTTCAGCTTGTTCAGGAGACCAATCCCGCGTCCCTCCTGGGCCATGTAGAGGAGGACGCCGCACTCCTCGCCTGCGATCCGCTCGAGCGCGAGCTCGAGCTGCTCGCCGCAGTCGCAGCGGAGCGAGTGGAAGACATCGCCGGTCAGGCACTCGGAGTGGACGCGGACGAGAACATCTCCCTGCCCTTCGACCTCGCCTCGGACGAGCGCGATGTGATGCTTCCCGGTGAGGGTCTC